>JASHQO010000280.1 GCA_030039105.1 Xanthobacteraceae bacterium | reverse complement strand
TTGATCGACGCCACGACGCTCGGGCTGCGACCGAATGCGACCGACGACCAGTCGCAAATTCTGCAGCGCGCCATCGACCGCAGCACTGCGTCGGGCGCAGTGCTGCATCTGCCGGCCGGCTTCTATCGTGCCGGCGCACTGCAACTGCCGCCCCATGCCGCCATCGCGGGCATCGCCGGAGCGACGCGCATCGTCATGGCCGGCGGCCCGTCGATGATCGCAGCAACCGGCAGCGATCACCTTTCGCTGACCGGCCTCATCTTCGACGGCGCCGGCATCCCCCTGCCCGACCGGCGCGGTCTCGTCCATCTGGCCCAGGGCCGCGCCGTGCGCATCGCCGATTGCGAGATCGTCGGCGCCGGCCGACACGGCATCGCGCTGGAAGCGGTCGACGGCGAAGTCGCCGGCAACACCGTCAGCGCCGCCGATGCCGCCATCTTCTCGCTCGATGCGCGGGGCTTGCGCATTGCCGGCAATACCGTGCCCAGCGCCGGCAACGGCGGCATCCTGGTCTGGCGCTCGACCGCCGGCGACGACGGCACCCTCGTCGTCGACAACCGCATCGACAACGTCGCCAACCGGTCCGGCGGCTCCGGCCAATACGGCAACGGCGTCAATGTATTTCGTGCCGGCAACGTCATCGTCCGCGGCAACCGCATCCGCAATGCGGCGTTCTCCGCCGTGCGCGGCAACGCGGCGTCCAACATACAAATCGTCGGCAATACCTGCAGCGAGATCGGCGAAGTCGCACTCTATTCCGAATTCGCTTTCGAGGGCGCCGTGATCGCCAACAACGTCGTCGACGGCGCCGCGCTTGGCGTCTCGGTGACCAACTTCAACGATGGCGGCCGCCTCGCCGTGGTGCAGGGCAATCTCATTCGCAATCTAAAGCCGCGGCGGCCGGCCGGCACTGATCCCAACGACGGCGCCGGCATCGGCATCGGCGTCGAGGCCGATACGGCGGTCACCGGCAACGTCATCGAGAATGCGCCCTTTGCCGGCATCGTCGCCGGCTTCGGCCGATATCTGCGCGACGTCACCGTCAACGGCAACGTGGTGCGCGGTGCCGACTACGGCATCGCCGTGTCGGTCGCGGCCGGCGCCGGCGCCGCAGTGATCGCCGACAACATGATCTCCGGCGCCCGCCTCGCCGCCATCGTCGGCATGGACCGGAATAATCCGGTGACCGGCGATCTCAGCAAAGACGGCGCGGAGCGCTACGCGCAATTGACGGTCGCCGGCAACCGGGTGAAGTGACGGAGGGTGAGAGCCATGACCCGTGGAAAGCCATGACCCGTGGAAAGAGACTTTTCTGGCCGCATCCCGCCCGGGCGCAGTCGACATAGCCCTGCTGCACGAATACGAGGCGTTTTGCCGACGCGAGGCCGGCTGACCAGAGCATGATCCGCAAAAAGCCTGTCCTCGGACTTTGATCCGAGGATGGAAACCGGTTGTCCGAAAAAATCATGCTCCATCAAAATGCCAGAGCGTATCGGTCGGACGCAGCGCGCCGACCTCAAGGCCGTTCCAGTTACGCAGCGTCGGCCGCACGGAACGCGTGAGCGCCGCACGCTCGGCATCGCTGAGCGGCAGAAAACGGGCGAGCAGCGCCGCCGTGACGACTTGCGCGGCGCGGCCGGCGCCATCGTCGCATTTGAGCGCGATGCCGAGGCCTTGGTCCGGCAGCGCACCGCAGTAGACACCCTCGGCGCCGGTTTTGACGAAGACGCGTGGGCCGAACTGCTGCATGATCTCGGTGCAGAAGCGGCCGGTGCCGGCGACGTGCCACGGCTTTTGCGCGCAGGCCGCGCGCAGCCGCGCAGCGGCGCGAGCACGTTCCCGCGCCAGCCCATGGCCGGTGGCGAATTTGGCAAAGCCGTGGGCAAGATTTTGCAGCGGAATCGCCCATGTCGGCACCGAGCAGCCGTCGGTAGCGCAGCGATCGTCGCTCAGGGTGGCGCCGGTCACATCCTCCAGCACGGCGCGCACCTGGCGCTGCACCGGATGCTGCGGCCGCCAATAGTCGGCATGGCCGACGCCCATGGCACAGGCATCGCAGAGAAACCCGGCGTGCTTGCCCGAACAGTTGTTGTGCAGCGCCGATGGCTCGCCGGTCCGCGCCAACGCCGCGACCGCAGCCTGCGCCATCGGCCAATGGGCGCCGCAGCGCAGCGCCGAGGCATCGAGCCCGGCCCTCTTGAGCATGCGCTCGGCGACGGCGACATGGCCGGGCTCGCCCGAATGCGAGGCGCAAGCCAGCGCCAATTCTTCGTCGCCGAAGCCATAACGCTCGGCAGCGCCGGTTTCGATCAACGGCAACGCTTGCAAGGCCTTGATGGCGGAGCGCGGGAAGATCGGCATCGCGATATCGCCGATGGCGAGCACCATGGCGCCGTCCGCATCGGCCACCGCAACGGCGCCGCGGTGCCGGCTTTCCACCAGCGTGCCGCGCAAAACCTCGACCAGAATCGGGTTACTCATGTCCACTACACCACGCTGCGGCCCAACTCTCCTTTAGCATGGCTGGCATCATGGGTCGGCTGACCATCGTCATTCCAGTCCTCAATGAAGCGGCAATCATCGTCGCGGCACTGCAGGCGCTCAAGCCGTTGCGCGCGCGCGGCGCCGAGATCATCGTCGCCGACGGCGGCAGCCACGACGGCACGGCGGTCCTTGCCGAGCCACTCGCCGACCGCGTCATTGCCGTTGCGCGCGGGCGCGGCGCGCCAATGAATGCCGGCGCGGCGCTCGGGATCGGCAATGCGCTCCTGTTCCTCCACGCCGACACGGCGCTGCCCGATAATGCCGACCGCCTGATCGATGCAGCTCTGGCGCGCCGCGCCTGGGGCCGCTTCGACCTGCGCATTGCCGGGCGCCATCCGTTCCTGGCCGTGGTCGCCCGCATGATCAGCTGGCGCTCGCGCCTGACCGGAGTAGCGACCGGTGATCAGGCGATCTTCGTCGCCCGCGAAGCGTTCCAGGCAGTCGGCGGTTTTCCCGACCTGCCGCTCATGGAGGACATCGCGATCTCACGCCGGCTCAAGCGCCTATGCCGCCCGGCTTGTATCGCAACGCCGGTCGTCACCTCGGGCCGGCGCTGGGACAACAACGGCCTGTTACGCACCATCGTGCTGATGTGGCGGTTGCGCCTCGCCTACTATCTCGGCGTCGAGCCGGAATTGCTCGCCAAGCTCTACGGCGCCGCGCCGCGCTCAGCCGCGTAAGGCGGCGCCCGGCCACAGTTTTGGTGCCGAGCGCGCATACTGGTTCGGCCGCGCCACGTCGGCACCGAGCGTCGCTGCAGCGTGCCAGCCCCAGTGCGGATCGTCGAGGAAGGCGCGCGCCATCGCCACCATGTCGGCCTTGCCCGAGGCGACGATGTCCTCGGCCTGCTTGGCGCCGGCGATCATGCCGACGACGCGGGTGGCGATGCCGCTCTCGCGGCGCACTCGCTCGGCGATCGGCACGTTGAAGCCGGCATCGCTCGGCCAGCGGCTGTCCGGCGTAATGTTGCCCGAGGAAATATCGATATAGTCGAGGCCGGCCGCCTTCAGCGCCTTGGCCATCGCCACCGCGTCGTCAGGGCTTAGTCCGCCGTCGACCCAGTCGGTGCCGGTAATGCGGGCGCCGAGCGGCACGCTGCGCGGCACCGCGGCGCGCACCGACTGCACCACCTCCATTGGGAAGCGCATGCGGCCCTCGAACGAGCCGCCGTACTGGTCGTTGCGCTTGTTCGACAGCGGCGAAACGAAGCTGTGCAGCAGGTAGCCGTGGGCAAAATGCAGCTCGATGGCATCGAAGCCGATGCGCAGCGAGCGCTTGGCGGCGTCAGTGAAAGCCTTGTTGACCTTGGCCATATCCTCTTCGGTCATGGCTTTCGGCGTATGCCAGCCCGGGCCGAAGGGCAGCGCCGACGGTCCGATGGTCGGCCATGGATCCTCTTCGTCCGACAGCGCCTTGGCGCCGTCCCAGGGCCGCTGCGACGATGCCTTGCGGCCGGCATGGGCTAGCTGGATCCCGATCTTGGCCGAGCCGATGCGATGGCAATGGGCGACCACCCGCCGCAGCATGGCCTCGCAGTCGTCGGAATAAAGCCCGAGGCAGCCGTGCGTGATGCGGCCGCGGCGCTCGACGTGGGTCGCCTCGATCACCAGCATGCCGGCACCGGAATTAGCCAGCATGCCGAGATGGGTGGTGTGCCAGTCGGTGCCGACGCCGTCGTCGGCGCTGTATTGGCACATCGGCGCCACGACGATGCGGTTCGAAAGCTCAAGGCCGGCAAGCTTTATGGGCGAGAACAGAGCGCTCATGACAAATCACTTATGGGTTGGTCACGCATTGGATGGGAGAGCGGCCGGACGCTTGGATGCAGTGCAATCGGTACACTCGCTGGCAGCGGGCCGAGCCTGTGGATAACCGTCGGGCGCGACCGAAACCGCGCCGCCGCAAGCGATGCCTTACCACGGTGGCTTGAGTCAAGGCGGTGCGAAAAGCGCTGCGGCGACGGCTTAACGACGATGCAGGGCCGATTGGTCGCGCCTATTCCTCGGACGTATCCAGGTTGTCGCGGACGCCGGCCAGCCGCGCCCATTGGTCCCGCAGCGACCGCGCCTTGCGGATTTCCCGATCCAGCTCGTCTGAGGAAAAATAGTGCCGCCAGCGGCCGCTATCGACCAATTCAATGAAATGTGCCCGTCGACGCTCCGCCAAGGCGAGCCACTTGCGCGCGACACTGTCGTACGGACTTGCCTGCCGTTCCGACATGGAAATAACCAGAAGCGCCCGTGGAATCGGCGCTTCTGCATATTCGGCACGGTGTTCGATTCGAGCAACGAAATAGATTTGATTCCTGTTAGGATGGTTTTATTGACAATCCGCGCTGTTGATAACTCTGGGCAAAATCGATTCGCTGCCTGAGATCGCCTGCTCACGATTTGATCGCAACGATGCCCTCGATCTCGACCGAGATCTGGTTCGGCAGCATGACGTTGCCAACGGCGGAGCGGGCATGGCGGCCAGCTTCGCCGAACACCTCGACGAACAGGTCGGAGCAGCCGTTGATGACCTTCGGCGAGTCATTGAAGTCCGCAACGGCGTTGACCATACCCAAAAGCTTGACGATGAAGTCGACTCGGTCGAGCGAACCGAGGGCGTCGCGCATGGCCGCGAGCAGGCCCAAGCCCACGAGCCGGGCGCGGCGGTAGCCCTCTTCCAGGCTGATGTCCTTGCCGAGCTTGCCGGTGAGCTGCTTGCCGTTCTCCATCGGCCCCTGGCCGGCGAGGTACAAGATATTGCCGGCGAGCCGATATGGCAGATAATTGGCGGCCGGCTTGCGCAGTTCCGGCAAAACGATGCCGAGCTCCTTCAATCGCGCTTCGGCAGCCATGATCTCCTCCCGCTCAAAATCCGCGCCACGCTCATAGCTGCACGCGAAGCACCCGCGCCAGCTCGCCGACGATGCCACGGCGGAACAGCAGCACGCAGAAGACAAAGATCACGCCCTGGATCACCAGCACCCATTGGCCGAACGGCGCCAGGTAATTCTGCATGGCGATGATGCAGAACGCGCCAAACACCGGACCGAACACGGTGCCGAGCCCGCCCAACAGCGTCATCAGCACGACGTCGCCGGACATGGTCCAGTGCACGTCGGTCAGCGAGGCGAGCTGAAACACCAGCGCCTTGAGCGCGCCGGCAAGCCCGGCGAGCGTTGCCGAGAGCACGAAGGCGACGAGCTTATAGCGGTCGGTCCTGTAGCCGAGCGAGATGGCGCGCTGCTCGTTCTCGCGGATCGCCTTCAAGACTTCGCCGAACGGCGAGTTGATGATGCGGTATATCAACAGGAACGCGGCCAGCACCACGATCAGGACGAAGACGTACATGCTGACGTCGTCGGTCAGGTCGAACACACCGAGCAGCTTGCCGCGCGGCACGGCCTGGATGCCGTCCTCGCCGCCGGTCATCTTCACCCGCAGCGCGACCAGGTACATCATCTGCGCCAGCGCCAGCGTGATCATGGCGAAGTAAATGCCCTGACGGCGGATGGCGAGACCGCCGGCGATGATGCCGAGCGAGGCCGCGGCCGCGGTG
>JASHQO010000021.1 GCA_030039105.1 Xanthobacteraceae bacterium | reverse complement strand
AAGCCCATGCCCTATAAGCCCCTTGCCGGCCTCGCCCGCCTGCCGCGCCTTGTGCACGCGGCCTCGATCATGGGGGCGCATGCCAAGCCGGTCAACCGCGCGCAAACGCCTCTAGCCGTGCGCACGAACTCGCGCATAGAATTGCGGTCACTGCAAAAGCCGTAATGACAGTCAGGGAGGGCCGCCTTGAAAAAATACAATCCGTTCGCACAGCGCATTTCGCGCCGCTCGTTCGTGAAAAGCTCGGCGGCAGCGCTGGCGGCTTCGAGCGTGGGCGCGCCGGCCGTGCTGGCGCAAGCCAACAAGCCGATCCGGCTCGGCAATCTCAACACCTACACCGGCGGCCTGGCCTACGCGGGCGAGGCCAATTGGAACGCAATGAACCTTTATTTCGACAGCATCAATTGGACGGTCGCCGGCCGCAAGATCGAGATCATCAAGGAGGACGATCAATTCAATCCGCAGATCGGCCTGCAGAAGGCGAAGAAGCTCGTCGAAAGCGACCAGGTCGACCTCTTGTTCGGCATCCAGGCCAGCAACGTGGCGCTCGCCGTGCTGAACTACATGAAGCAGCAGAAGGCGTTCTACGTGGTCACCGGCGCCGGCACCGACGCCATCACCTGGGACCGTTATCCGTATCTGTTCCGTACCTCGATCTCGACGTTTCAGCTTTCGACGCCGATGGCGAACTACATCTACGACAATCTGGGCAAGCAGATCGTCACCACGGCGTCCGACTACGCCGGCGGCCGCGATGTCATGGCGCAGTTCAGGGGCCCGTACACGGCGAAAGGCGGCACGGTGCTCAAGGAAATCTGGCCGCCACTCGGCACCACCGACTTCAGCCCGTATCTGACCGACATCAAGTCGATCAATCCGCCGGTGACCTACGACTTCATGCCGGGCGCTGACGCGTTCCGTTTCGTCCAGCAATATTCCGAGTTCGGCTTGAAGGAGAAGATGCCGTTGACCGGCTTCACCATGATCGATTCGCAGTCGACGACCTCGCTCGGCAAGGCCGCGGTCGGCGTGATCTCGGCGCTGACCTTCATCGACACGCTCGGCAATGCGGAAGCCAAGGCGTTCACGGCGGACTTCCGCGCCAAATTCAAATCATCGCCCGATCTGTTCGCCGACTACGGCTATGTCGGCGCCCGCGTCGTCGGCGAGGCGCTGAAGATGGTCGACGGCGACACCTCGAACAAGGACAAGCTGGTCGAGGCGATGGCCAAGGTGCAGTTCAACGCGCCGCGCGGTCCGTTCCGCTTCGACCCGGCGACCCATAATCCGATCCAGGACATCTACATCGCTCAGGTCATCGAAAGCGGCGGCAACATCACCACCAAGACGCTGTCGACCGCCAAGCAGGTCCAGGACCCGGGCCACAAGGTCTACTGACGCCGCAAGACGCTCCCGCATAGCCGGCTGAGGGCCGCATGGAGTTGCTCGTCGCCCAGCTACTCAACGGGCTGGTCTACGGCGTGCTGCTGTTTTTGATGGCGGCAGGGCTGTCGCTGATCTTCGGGCTGATGAACGTGGTCAGCCTGGCGCACGGCTCGTTCTTCATGCTCGGCGCGTTTCTCGGGCTCGCGATCGTCCAGGTCACCGGCAGCTTCTGGATCGCGCTGGTGCTGGCGCCGCTTGCGGTAGCGCTGCTCGGCATCGTCATGGAGGTGCTGTTCCTGCGGCCGCTTTACGCGCGCGGCCACATGGACCAGGTGCTGCTGACGTTCGGCTTCACCTTCGTGTTCTACGATCTGGTGCAGACGGTTTGGGGCCGCATCGTGCTGCGGCTGCCGACGCCCGCAATCCTGCAGGGCACTGTCGATATCGGCGCCGGCGTATTTTCGGCCTATCGGCTGTTCCTGATCGGCTTCGGCTTTGCCATCGCGGTCTTGCTCTGGCTCTTGCTCGAACGCAGCCGCATCGGCGCCATGGTGCGGGCGGGCGTCGACAACGCCGCCATGGCAGCAGGGCTCGGCGGCAATATCGCGTTGCTGTTCACCGGCATTTTCGGCTTCGGCGTCGCCTTGGCCGGGCTGGGCGGCGTCGCCGCCGGTCCGACGCTCGGCCTCTATCCCGGCATGGACACCGATATTCTGATCCCGGCCTTCATCGTCATCGTTATCGGCGGCATGGGCAGTTTGCGCGGCGCCTTCGTCGGCTCACTTCTGATCGGCATCGCCGACACTTTCGGCAAGGCCTATTTGCAGAGCATCGCGCTGTTTCTGATCTATCTCGCCATGACGGTCGTGCTGCTGATCCGGCCGCAGGGCCTGTTCGGCATCAGATATGCCGATGCGCCGCCGTCGGCAGTGGCCCGAACGATGCCGCCATCGACCAAAGCCACGCGCGCGGTCGGCCTCATCGTGCTCGCGGTCCTGATCGTGCTGCCGTTCGGGCTGCCGGACTATCCGCGGGCGCTGATCGCCGAGATCTATATCTTCGCGATCTTCGCCATGAGCCTCGACCTCATCCTCGGCTTCTCCGGCCTGATGTCGCTCGGCCATGCGGCGTTCTTCGGTCTCGGCGCCTACGCGGTCGCTGTGCTCGGCGTGCAATTCGGCCTCGACGCCTGGATCGGGCTTGCAGCCGGCGTCGCGCTCGCCGCCGCCGGCGCGGCGTTGATCGGATTTTTCTGCGTACGCACCGGCGGCATTCCGTTTCTCATGCTTACGCTTGCGTTCTCGCAGCTCGTGTTCTCGGTAGCGCTGAAATGGCGCGACGTCACCGGCGGCTCCGACGGCATGGCGCTCGCCGAGCAGCCAAGCTTCTTCGGCTTCAGCCTGTCGCATTCGCTGGTCATGTATTTTATGACGCTGATGTTCTTCGTTGCCGCTTATCTCGGCTTACGCCGCCTGATCGACGCGCCGCTCGGCCACGTCTTCGTCGGCATCCGCGAGAACGAGCCGCGCATGGCGGCGATCGGCTACCCGACGCTGGCCTACAAGCTTGTCGCCTTCACCATCGCCGGCGCTATCGCCGGTTTGGCCGGCGGGCTCTATGTCATCTACAACGGCTTCATCTCGTCGGATGCGGTGTACTGGACCGCCTCGGGCGACATTCTGATCATGACCATGCTGGGCGGCGCCGGCACGCTGATCGGTCCGCCCATCGGCGCCGCGGTATTCCTGCTCATGAAGAACGTCGCCAGCTCCTACAGCGAGCACTGGCTCGCCATCATCGGCACCGCCTTCATCTGCTGCGTGCTGTTCTTTCCCGGCGGCATCTGGGGCAGCGTGCAAAAATTGCGAGGCAAGGCGGCACCGTGAACATCCTCGACATCGAGCACCTCAACTGTGCCTTCGGCAATCTCATCGTGACCGACGACGTGTCGCTGTCCATCGCCGAAGGCGAGCGTCACGTCATCATCGGCCCGAACGGCGCCGGCAAGACCAGTCTGATCAACCAGATCGGCGGCCAGTTGCGATCCAAGTCCGGGCGGATCGTGCTGGAAGGGCGCGACGTAACCGGCCAGGCACCGAGCCGGATCAGCCGCCTGGGCGTGGCGCGCACCTTCCAGCGCAATAATCTGTTCCACAATCTCACGGTGTTCGAAAATCTGCGCCTGGCGCTGACGGCAAAATTCGGCAATCCGCTCGACTTCTTCAGCGTCGCCGCCCGCGACCAGGTGCTGGCGGCGCACGCGGCGGAGCTGATGCGCAAAGTCCATCTCGACGGCCAGGGCGCGCGCATCGCCCGCACCCTGTCCTACGGCGAGCAGCGCCAGCTCGAAATCGGCATCGCGCTCGCCGGCAAGCCAAAGCTTTTGCTGCTCGACGAGCCGACCTCCGGCATGTCGCCCGCGGAAACCGCGCGCATGATCGACCTGATCGGGGCGCTGCCACGCAGCCTCTCGGTGCTGATGATCGAGCACGACATGACGGTGGTGTTCTCGGTCGCCGACCGCGTCACCGTGCTGTACTACGGAAAAATCCTCGCCACCGGCACGCCGGCCGACATCCAGGCCAATGCTCGCGTCCGCGAGGTCTATCTCGGGATGGCGCACTGATGCTCGATCTCGACCACGTCGATGCCTTTTACGGCGACAGCCACATCCTGCATGGCGTGTCGTTCACCGTGCGCGACGGCGAGGTCGTTTGCCTGCTCGGCCGCAACGGCGCCGGCAAGACCACGACGATTCTGACCGTGATGGGCTATCTGCATCCGCGCGCCGGCGCCGTCCGCTACAATGGCCGCGATATCGGCGCACTGTCGCCTTACGCGGTGGCCCGGCTCGGCTTCGGTTTCGTGCCGCAGGAGCGCGGCATTTTCCCGAGCCTGACGGTGCGCGAAAACCTCACCGTGTTCGCCCGCGGCGGCCGCGGCGACGACTGGACGCTCGAGCGTATCTTTGTGCTGTTTCCGGGCCTCAAAGCACGCGAGCGCAATCTCGGCTTTCAGCTCTCCGGCGGCGAGCAGCAGATGCTGTCGATCGCCCGCGCCCTGATGCTCAACCCGTCGCTGCTGCTGCTCGACGAGCCGTCGGAAGGATTGGCGCCGATGATCGTCCAGGAGATCGTGCAGATTTTGCACCGGTTGAAGGGCGAAGGCCTCGCCATTCTTCTGGTCGAACAGAATTTGCGGGTCGCCTTGGCGCTGGCCGACCGCCACCACGTCATGAACAAGGGCGAAATCTGCTTCACCGGCAACTCTGCGGAGCTGGAAAGCAACGACTTCGTGCTGCGCAATTATTTGAGCGTTTAGCTGCCAACGCCCTTAGCCGGCGGCGGCTTGCGCCGCCTGGGTAAATCCCGAAACCGTCGTGCCCGGATAAAGCTCCTTGAGCCGCGGATAGACCTCGCGGGCGAACATGCGGATGCCGTGCACCGTGTCGTCGTGATCGAGGAAGCCGGCCTGGCCCATGATCAAGAGGTGGCCGTAGCCGCCGACGTAGTCCCAATGCCTCTTGAATTGCGCGAACACCTGGTCGGGCGTGCCGGCGAACATGGTGCCGGCCTCGATCGCGCCATCGACGGTGCCCTGCTTGGTGCCGTAGGAGCTGACCACGTTATGGGCGCCGCGGGCGAGTTGCACGTTCATCGCTACCGGCACATAGCCGGGCGGATTGGAGAAGTGCGGCGGCACCTTGTTGGCCTGGACGTACCAGAGCAGCTTCTCCGCGCCGGCGCGGGCGCGGGCCTCGTTGTCGCCGACGTAGATCAGCGCGGCGTAGGCCAAACGATCGATCGGCACGTCGTGGCTGCGGCCGGCGTCGCGCCAGCCTTTGCGATAAGCCTCGTAGATGCGCTTGGTCGTATCGAAGCCGGTCAGGAAGGTCGCCTGGATGTAGCCGCGGCCGCCAACCTGCGCGGCGCCGCCGGTTGACGTGGTCGAGACCCAGATCGGCGGATGCGGCTCTTGGATCGGCCGCGGCCAGATGTTGATGGCGCGGTGATGGAAGAACCGGCCCTCATGGCTGAACGGTCCATCGTGGTGCGTCCAGCATTTGACGATGAGATCGAGCGCCTCCCAATGGCGCTCGTTCATCCGCACCGGATTCGAGTTTGCGGGCAGGATTTCGTACGGCACGCCGCGGACGAAGCCGGCATCGAGGCGGCCGTGCGACAGCACGTCGACCATCGCCATCTCTTCGGCGACGCGCACCGGCTGGCGCCGGTTGGCGATCGGATTGCCGAGAATGAGCAGGCGCGCCTTCTTGCTCAGCCGTGCCAGCGCGGCGAGCATCAACGGCGCCGCCGGATCGACGCAGGTCGCGGTCTGGTGATGCTCGTTGAGCATGATCTCGATGCCCTCGTCTTCGGCAATCAGCCATTCGTCGATGTAGCGGTCGTAGAGGGCGGCGCCCTTGTGCGGATCGTAGATGCGGTTGGGCAACGACACCCGGATCGACGGATAGGTTTCGGCCGGCGGCAGATAAGGATAGGCGGTTTCGCTGAAGTGCCAAGCCTGCATGTCAGGTCTCCAGGAACTTGGATATTGCCGCTTTGAGTTTTTCCGGCTGCTCCAGGTGCGGCAGGTGGCCGGCATCGGCGATGGTCACGGTGCGGGCGTTCGGTAACAGCCGCGCATAGGCTTGCAGATAGGCGTCGGAAACGACGCCGTCGTTGTCGCCGCGCACGAACAGCGTCGGCGCCTGCACGCGATGCAGCCGATGTTTGAGCTTCGGATTGTGCATCCACGGCTCCCACACCAGCAGCGCCAGGGACTCGCGATTGCGGAATACGGTGGCGAGCGCCTCATCGGGCAGCTTGCTCAGATCGGCGGTCATACGGCCGGGATCGCGATAGACGAGCTTGTCGATGTCGCTCTGCGGCATGGCAAAAAGGTCGGGAATATCGAGTTTCTCCGCCGGCCCGGTTTTCACGCCTACGGGAGCGATCAGCACCAGGCGGCGAAACCGCTCCGGCGCCTTGCTCGCCATTTCGGCCGCGATCCAGCCCCCGACCGAACTCGCAACGACATCGGCTTGCGCAAGCTCCAGCCGGTCGAGCAGTTCGAGATAGATGTGGGCGATATCGTCGATGCTGTCGAGCCAGGACGGCAGGCTCGATTTGCCGAAGCCGGGATGCGAGGGCGCGACAAGCCGACGTTCCGCGGCAAGCTGCGACGCAAAGGACTGCCAGGGATCGTAACCGTGCCCGCTATGCAGAAACAGGATCGCGCCGTCGCCGCGACCGCCGTCGTTTGCCGTGAGGAGCTCAAGATCGACGCCGGCGATCTTTATCGACGTTTCATTCACACCGCGTCCTCCCTGTCCGATGGTCCCCCGGCGCCGCGCATGCTGTCAATGTCGGCCCATGCGCGGCACGAATGGCGTCTCCTCGCGGCTGCGCGAAACTATCAACGCTAAGTCGCCGTCATTCGGGCCCGGGCCACGTTCCATCGGTCAGGTAACGATCGATGGTGGCCGCCGCGGCGGCGCCGTCACTGGCGGCGCTTGCCGCACGATAAGGCGACCGACAGCGGACATTGCCTGCTGCGCAAATACCGGCCAACGCGGCTCGCATCGAACCGTCGGTTGGGATGAGCCCGGAGCCATCGACCTTCAGGCGATCCGCGACGCAGCCGGTGTTCGGCTGCAGCCCCACATAGGCAAACACGCCCGCAACCGCGACATCGGTTGTGCCATCATCGTGCGCGCCGCGCAGCCGCACGCCGCCTACCTTGGCATCGCCGAAAATTTCCGTGACGACCGTGTGCAGGCGAATCTCGATCTTCGGATGCGTGGCCACGCGGTCGCGATAGCTCGCCTGCCCGCGCAGCGCGTCACTACGAAGCAGCATGATGACCTTATCGACCTGCTCTGCAAGCGTCAGCGCCTCCTGCATCGCCGAGTCGCCGCCGCCGACGACCGCGACAACCTGGTTGCGCAACAGCGGCGCGTCGCAACTGGCGCAGTGGCTGACGCCGGCGCCGGTCAAGCGCGCTTCGCCGGGAACGCCAAGCTTGCGCAGCGACGATCCCATGGCGAGCACGACGGCGCCGGCAACAATCTCGCCCTCTCCGGTCGTTAAGCGCCACTTGCCGTCCTGCGGATCGAGGCGCTGCAGGCTGCTCATCATGAACCCGGCGCCGGCGCTCTCGGCCTCTTCCTGCAGCATCGGGCATAGATCGTAACCGGGCACGCCTTCGGGAAAGCCCGGAAAACCCTCGATCCTCTCGATGCTGATTAGCTGCCCGCCAAGAACGTCGCCGGTCAGGACCAGCGTATGCCGGCCAAGCCGCGCCGCGGCCGCAGCGGCGCTCATGCCGGCGATGCCGCCGCCCGCGATCGCCACGTCGAATTCGGTTGACACTCTTCGTTGCTCCGGCACTCAGGCTCAACGCCAGGCATCGACCGAGACGGTCGTGACATAGTTGGCGCCGAAAATCTTGAACGCCCCTTGGGTCTCGCCGCCAACCACGACGACGTTGATGTCGTTTGCCTCGTACATCTGCACGATCGCGTCGGGCGCGGCCTTGAGCTTCGATGCATAGGGCTCGACTCCGGCGGCAGCGCGCGGCCGAACCAGCGTCTGCATCCATTGATCGTCCCAATAGTCGCGCGCCGGCAACCGGGCGTTTTGCGCGCACCAGTCGATCAAATCCTGCTTCGACGTGATGCCGCGCGACTGAAACAGCCGCGCCACGATCGGATCGAGCACGATCAACGGCGGCAGATAGGCGGTCGCGGCCAGGCAGCGGCGGAATTTTGCTTCCCAGGTGTCGCGCGGTCCGAACCCTTCCTGGACGTAGCGCAAGCCGTTGAAAACGGTCGCGGTGCTGTCGGTCGGCTCAAATCCCTTCTGCACGTGCAGCGGTTGCCACGGGCTTCGTTCCTCGTTCTCGGCAAAGCACAGGCTGTAGGCGAGCGGATTGCCGAGCGCGCCCATATAGGTCTCGCCCGGCACCGAGCCGCCCTGGCCGTTCTGCGATAAGAGGCTGAAGGCGCGGCCGATGGTGGTGTTGGCATGGCTGTACGGCCCCATGGCGCCGATGCCGCAATTCATGCCGATCTCGTTGCGAATAGGCCCGTTGACCACGCCGAGACAGGTCATCGACGTGGTCGAGCCCTGCCGCGACGTGGTGTTCGAGGCGGCGAGCGCGAGGATGACGGATAAGTATTCGGGCCTGGCGCCGGCCATCACCGCGTTGACCGCGACCTTTTCGACCGTGTACTCCCAGGTCTCGCGGAAATTGCCGGCGCGCATGCGGCCGACCACCTTGTCGGGCGGCTGGCTGGTGCCCTCGAGCATCGCCGCCACGCGCTCCTCGGTCGGCAGCACGATCGGCAGAAAGTCGGTCCAGCGATTGTCCAGGAAGAGCTGGCGCAGATTGTCCTCGGTGTCGCGCGGCAAAAGCCGCGGCGTCGTGCGCTCGAAGGTGGCTCCGGTCAGATCCGCGTCATCGAGCGGCCGCGTCAGGCCGTCGATCACCTCCTGCATGAACGGCCGCCCCGAAACCTGATCGCTGCCCTCGATATAGCCGCGCAATTCCGCCGCCGTGCGGCCGACCACCGGCTGCGGCACGAACGCTTGCCGCAAGGTCGGAATGCCGCGCAGCCGCGCCGTCGATCGGGCGACACGGGCGAACACGTTGGTGTGCACCGCAACGCTCGGCACGCCGTCGCCTTCGAGCAGCGATGTCAACCCGACGACCGTCGGGCTACAGGAACTTCAAAGTCCGACACCGAGGATCGCGGCGTTGCCGTCGGCGGCAATCTTCTTGCGCATGTCGGCATCGTCGATCCAGCTTTCGCGCGGCGTGATGACTTGGATCTGCACCGCCGGCAGGTGGGCAGCGAACCACTGCCGCAACTGTTCCATGAAGGCAGCCGAATTGTCGAACAGGCAATCGACCAGATAGACGAGCTTGCCGTCGAGCGCGGACGGCCGCGGCGCTAGGCGCTTGCCGGTGACCTTCGGCGGATAGCCGCGCGGGTCATGAACGCTCAAATGGTCCGCCATGGGCCGTCTCGTGCTGCCCGCGGCCGTTCTTCCGGCCGCTCGGTGAAACCGAAGCTAATCAGGGCGCCTGCGCCACACAAGCGCGCCGAGACATCGCCGCTCCGCGGCCCGCGCATCCATCCGCAATGCTGCCGCGCCAAAGCCGCCGGCGCTGCGCGCATCGCTTGCCAGCTTGGCCGTCTGGTACCGTCGCTTTATACTCGCATTGAATCTTCGCGGCAAAGCCGAAGGGCCAACGACAGGAGCATCCGATGAACCGCATCGTCACGCCGGGCGCGGCTCAGCCGATCGAAACATCCGACGCCAGGACTTACACGGTGCTGAGCCCGCTCGGCACGCCGCCGAAAGTGACCAAAAAGACCGCGGCGCCGCGGCCCGAAAGCCTCGACGGCAAGACGATCTACCTGATCGATTGCCGGTTCGACGATTCGATCGAGCTGCTCAAGCAGGTTGAGGCCTGGTTCGCCGCCCACATGCCGAGCGTGACAACCCGGATCGTGTCGCTGTCGGCGACCTACCAGAAGGACGATCCGAAAACCTGGAACGAGATCAAGACCAACGGCGATGCCGCCATCATCGGCGTCGGTCACTGTAGCAATTGCGCGCCCGCCGTGACCACCCACGCGATCACGCTCGAGACCAAATACGGCGTGCCGACGGTGGCGCTGCACACCGACAAGTTCGACAAGGTGGTGGCCTCCGTCGCCAGGGTGGCGGGCCTGCCGGAGGCGCCGCGCGCCTTCGTGCCGCAGCCGGTGATGGGCAAGACGGCGGCGCAGCTTGCCGCCTATGTCGCCGGCGACGATCCGATCACCGGCCGCCCGGTGATGCAGGAAGTGGTGCAAGCCCTGACCACGGCGCTGGACGGCGCGCATGCTTGACGCCCCGCTCTCCGGGCTGATCGGTCCGGAGACCGAGGACAATCTGCAAAAGCTGTTCCTCGATAACAACTGGACGGACAAGCTGCCGATCGTGCTGCCGACGCGCCAGCGCGTCGACGCCATGCTCAAGGGCACGAGCCACCCGCCGGACCAGGTCGTCGGCCATCTGCAGCCGGTCGAATTTCGCGCCGCGTGGCAATTCACCGTCGCGCAGGTCGCGGTGAACGCGGTGATGGCCGGCGCCAGACCGGAATACTTCCCGGTGATCCTGGCGCTGGCGGCGTCCGAGCTTTCGGCGCGCTCCTCCAGCTCCAGCTCGTCGGCGGTGATGGTCGTGGTCAACGGGCCGATCCGCAACGAGATCGGCATGAATTGCGGCGTCGGCGCCATGGGACCGTACAATCACGCCAACGCCACCATCGGCCGCGCCTACGGTCTCCTCTCGCAGAACCTGCAGGGCGGCTCGGTGCCCGGCGAAACCTATATGGGCTCGCAAGGCAACGGCTACGGCTACAACAATTTGACCTTCGCCGAGAACGAGGAAAAAAGCATCTACGAGCCGCTGCACGTGCAGAAGGGGTTCAAGCCCAGCGACTCCACGGTGAGCATCTTCTTCGGCTGCCGCTCGACCACGTTCTGCCTCGGCTTGCGCGAAACATACTGGCGCGAGCACGTACGCGACATGCTGGCCGGCATCGATGGCCAGTCGGCGCCGTGCCTCATCCTCGATCCGATCACGGCGCAACAATTCGCCGAACGCGGCGGCTTCGACACCAAGGCGAAGCTGATCCGCTTCATCCACGAGACCGCGGCAATGCCGGCCGGGCGCTACTGGGATTTGCAGCTCGTGCAGAACTACGTTTATCCATGGGCGACGTTCGGCCAGGAGCCGATGGCGACCTGGCTCAAAGCCAAGCCCGAGCAGCCGATCCGCATCTTTCCGGAAAGCGAGATCAACGTGGTCGTAGTCGGCGGCGAAGCCAATGCCTATTGGCGCATCATGGGCGCCAAGTACCGCAAGACCGTTTCCGTCGACGCCTGGCGCTAACGAGGCGCCGTTCGGCGCAATGACGACGGTGTCTAATTCCCGGCTACCACGGCGTATAGGGCTTGAACTCGGGGCAGATCTGCACCTGGCAGGTGTGGTGCACGCAGACATGGTGCGCACAGACGGCGTGCCCGAGACTCTGGCAATACATGCAAATCATGGGCAATGGCCCTTTGCATTGCGAGGCCCTGATGCAGCGGTCGCCTGCCGCCTGCGTCGGCGCGGCGCCGCCGACCAGCGCGCCCAATGCGATCGCGGCGACAAACAACAGCGAAGTCCCAGCCCTGGTCATGACGTGCTCCCTTATGATTGCCGCGCAGGAACGCGTCGCCTCCGGCTTGCGGAAGGCACGACGTCCCTTCCCTTGCAGCGACTGCGGATGAATTGGGTCCAGCCGCCCCGGTTGCAGTGTCTACAACCGAAGTATGCGAGTCAATCGGATTCAGACGTGTGGTTGCGACGACGCCGGCGCTGCTTCAGTCCGCCGCGGTGGTCTCCGGCGTGCGCGCCGCCTGCGCGGCGCGTGCGGTCTGCGCCATGGCTGCGAGCTTCTGCTGCTGATCTTCACCGCCCGGCTGAATGATGCCGGCCGACATCAGAAGCTGCATCGCGTCCTCGACGGTGATGTCGAGATCGACCACGTCGCGCCGCGGCACGTAGAAGAAGAAGCCGGTGGTCGGGTTCGGCGAGCAGGGCATGAAGGCGGAGACGTGCTCGGTGGCAGGCAGCCGCGCGGAAATGTCCGGGCTCGGCGATTGGGTCAAGAACACCACCGACCACATGCCGGGCGACGGAAATTCGACGAGACCGACGCGGCGGAAGCTCGAGCCGGAGCTCGAGAACAGGGTCTGGAAGATCTGCTTGGCGGTGCGATAGATCGGCCGCACGATCGGCATCTGGCTGAGCAGCCCCTCGCCGAGATCGACCAGCTTGCGGCCGACCAGGTTGGCGGTGAGGAAGCCGAGCAAGGTCAGCGCGATGAAGGCGATGACCAGGCCAAAGCCCGGAACGGCGATCGGCAAATGGGTTTCGGGGCGGTAATCCTGCGGAATGAGCGGCCGCACCAGATTGTCGACCCAGGTGACGAACCACCAGATCAGCCACAAGGTCACCGCCACCGGCCCGGCGACGATCAGGCCGGTGAGGAAATAATTGCGGACGCGGCTGATGAAACCCGGCGCCGATTTGACCGGGCCGGGCGCTGCGCCGCTTTGCGGGTTGTCGTTGGTCATGAGCTCCGATCGCTTCCCCGGCATCCGGCGCGCCGGCGCGGCATCTATTCCACCGTCACCGACTTGGCAAGATTGCGCGGCTGATCGACGTCGGTGCCCATGGTGACCGCGGCGTGGTAGGCGATAAGCTGCACCGGCGCGGCATAGACCAGCGGCGCCACGGTCGCCGGCACCGTCGGCAGCGTCAGCGTCACCCACGGCTGGGCGTTGACGGCGCGTGCGCCCTTGGCATCGGTCAACAGGATCAGCCGGCCGCCACGGGCGGCAACCTCTTCCATATTTGAAACCGTCTTCTCGAACACATGGTCGTGCGGTGCGATCACGATCACCGGCCGGGTCTCGTCGATCAGCGCGATCGGGCCGTGCTTGAGCTCGCCGGCGGCGTAGCCTTCGGCGTGGATGTAGGAGATTTCCTTGAGTTTCAGCGCGCCTTCGAGCGCCAGCGGGAAGCTCGTGCCGCGGCCGAGATAGAGCACGTCACGGCATTTGGCGAGGTCGCGCGCGAGCTCGACGATCTGCGGCTCGAGCGCCAGCGCCTCGGCGAGGTGCCGCGGCACCTCGATCAGCGCGTGGACCAGTTTCTTCTCGTCGGCCGCCGACAGCACGCCGCGGGCACGGCCCGCTGCAATGGCCAATGTCGCCAGCGCCGCGAGCTGGCAGGTGAACGCCTTGGTCGAGGCGACGCCGATTTCGGGGCCGGCCAGCGTCGGCATCGCCACGTCGCTCTCGCGGGCGATGGTCGAGGTCGGGACGTTGACGACGGAGAGCACGTGCTGCTTATGCTCGCGGGCGTAGCGCAGCGAGGCCAGCGTGTCGGCGGTTTCGCCGGACTGCGATACCAGGATGGCAAGGCCGCCGTCGCCGAGCGGCGGCTCGCGATAGCGGTACTCCGAGGCGATATCGACCTCGACCGGCAGGTGGGCGAACCGCTCGAACCAGTATTTGGCGACCATGCCGGCGTAATGCGCGGTGCCGCAGGCGGCGATCGAGATGCGGCTCAATGTGCGGAAGTCGAACGGCAGCGGCATCGGCAGCGCCACGCGCTCGGCCGCCATGTCGATGTAGTTGGCAAGCGTATGGCCGACGACTTCGGGCTGCTCGAAAATCTCCTTCGCCATGAAATGGCGGTGATTGCCCTTATCGATCAGCATCACCGACGCTTGCGATTTGAGCATAGCGCGCTGCACCACGGCGCCTTGGGCGTCGTGCACCTCGGCCTTGTCGCGGCTGAGCACGACCCAGTCGCCGTCTTCGAGATAGCTCACCGTGTCGGTGAACGGCGCCAGCGCAATGGCATCGGAGCCGACATACATGGCGTCGTCGCCAAAGCCGATCGCCATCGGCGAGCCGCGGCGCGCGCCGATCAGAAGATTGTCCTCGCCGGCGAACAGGAACGCGAGCGCGAAGGCGCCGCGCAGCCGCGGCAGCGCCCGCTGCACCGCCTCGACCGGCGACGCGCCCTTGTCCATCTCGCCGCTGACCAGATGGGCGACCACTTCGGTGTCGGTCTCGGTGACGAATCTCGCGCCGTCGGCCCGCAGCTCGCGGCGCAGCTCGGCAAAATTCTCGATGATGCCGTTGTGCACGACCGCAAGCCGCTCGGTGGCGTGCGGGTGCGCATTGTTCTCGGTCGGCTTGCCGTGGGTGGCCCAGCGGGTGTGGCCGATGCCGATAGTGCCGGCGAGCGGCTCCCTGGCGAGCCGCTGCTCGAGATTTTTCAGCTTGCCCTCGGCGCGCCGCCGCGTCAGCACGCCGCCTTCCAGCGTGGCGACGCCGGCGGAATCGTAGCCGCGATATTCGAGGCGTTTGAGCGCGTCGATCAGTTGGGGCGCAGCCGGCTCAGAGCCGACGATACCGATAATGCCACACATCCGTCTGGAGGCCCCTTTCAGGAATCAGCTTATCGAGGATCAGGGATCTGGGGCCAAAAACCCAGATTTTCTACTGACTAATGATACCTGATGCCCGATTCCCTGATGTCTGATTAAGCCCGCCATCTTACCGGCGAAAGTCAAATAACGTGTCGCTTCGTGACAATTTCTTGCGCGAACGCTTAACGATTTAATCTTCCGATTGAGCCTTGTTTTTGACCAAGGATTTGAGCGCGCGCAGCCGCGCTGCCCAGCCTTCCTTGACCACTTGGCGGCCGCGGCCCAGCGCCAGCGCTTGTGCCGGCACGTCGTTGGTGATCACCGAGCCCGAGCCGATATAGGCCCCGGCGCCGATCT
>JASHQO010000279.1 GCA_030039105.1 Xanthobacteraceae bacterium | reverse complement strand
CGAGAAAATATCGCCCCAGTTCCGCGTCGCCTCGAACGCGCCGATATAGATCAGGCTGAGCACGCCGGGCATGAACAGCGTGTAGCGCAGCGTCGCCACCTTCGCGAGCTGGCCGGAGAACAAAAAGCAAAGCCCCGAGCCGAGGATGTTGGCGATGGCGATGCTCCACACCATCGAATAGGTGAGGTCGAGGTGCTTGGTCAGCATTTCCGGACCCGGCACCAGGCCGTGGATCAGGAAGGCGCCGAGCAGGATCGCCATGCCGGCGCTGGCCGGCACGCCGAAGGCGACGGTCGGCACCAGCGCGCCGCCCTCGCGGGCGTTGGTTGCGCTTTCGGCGGCAATGACGCCGCGCACGTCGCCGGTGCCGAACGTCTGCGCCGCGTTCTTTTCGGTGCGCAGCGCGTGGCCGTAGGAGATCCAGTCGATCACCGAGGCGCCGATGCCCGGAATCGCGCCCATCGCCGAGCCGAGCCACGAGCAGCGCAGGATCAGGAACCAGTGTTGCAGGCAATCCCTGACGCCGGCGACCATGCCGCTCTTGGTGTCGAGCGTCTGACCTTCTTGCACGACGGCAGTGCGGCCGATGGCAAGATCGCACAGCTCCGGCAGCGCGAAGATGCCGAGCGTCAGCGGCACCAGCGGCAGGCCGTCCCACAGATAGAGCGTGTCCATGGTCCAGCGCAGCGTGCCGGACTGCGGATCGGTGCCGATCATGCGCAGCATCATGCCGAAGCAGGCAAAGGTCAGGCCGCGCAGCGGCGCATTGCCGGACAGCACGGCGACCATGGAAATGCCGAACACGGCGATGCCGAGCAGTTCCGGCGAACCGATGAACAAAATGATCGGCCGCATCACCGGCAGCGCGACGGCCATCAAGGCGGCGCCGAACAGGCCACCGATCAGCGCCGCCATGTAGGAGGCGCCGAGCGCGCGGCCGGCTTCGCCGCGCCGCGTCATCGGATAGCCGTCGAGGGTGGTCGCAGCCGACGCGGCGTGGCCCGGAGCGCCGAACAGGATGGCGGCGATCGGATCGGCCGTCGTGGTGGTGGCGCCGAGGCCGAGCAGCAGCGCAAACGCGGTCGGCGGATCGAGATTGTAGGTGAACGGCAGCAACAGCGCCGTGCCGGCAACGCCGCCGATGCCCGGCAAAATGCCGAGCGCCAGCCCCATGCACACGCCCGCGAACAGGTAGAGCATGCGTGAGGGATTGAGGATGATGAAGAGCGCTTCGTTGGCGGAGTGCAGCGCCAGTGCACCGCCGTCGGCGAACGAATGCAGATAAGCGGCGAGGGCATTCGCTGCGGAATGCAGCATGTCCGTTTCCATTGACGCTCCCCGCCGCCCCGCGCTCGACGGCGCGGATGTTAGTGGACTCTCTTGGCAGGAGCCAGCGCAGCCCTGTCGCGACCGCGGGCGGCGCACGGCGGTGCCGCGCCGGCGCGCAAAAAGGGCACAACCGTGCGTCGCCGCGCCGTGCGACATATTGCCTTTGTGGTGCACGGCTCGACCGGATTTCGCGGGCGGCGCGCGCCCCGCTCAACCCCACCTGACAGCCGGGCCAAGACGGAATAATATCGCGGCAAGGCCAAAAAACCTTGGGGAGCCCACGATGCGGATCGTGCAATATGATGAGGTGGAATGGAAACGCGGCCTGCAACATCGCGGCGGCACCTTTCACTACCGCCATCTGCTCAACGGCACGCCCGGCAGCCCCGGCAACTTCCAGTTCAATATCGGCCAGCTCGAAGGCGACTTTGCCTCGCCGCGGCACCGGCACAATTTCGATCAGTTCCGCATCCAGCTCGAAGGCACGATGAATTTCGACCGCAACGGCAAGATGCCGGCCGGCGCCGTCGGCTATTTTCCCGAGGGCGCGCCCTACGGCCCGCAGAGCTCGGAGGGCACCTCGGTCACCGCGGTGCTGCAGTTCGGCAGCGCCAGCGGCCAAGGCTACCTGTCGCGCGAGGAGGTCTATGCCGGCACCGAGCAACTGAAGAAGTTCGGCACCTTCGAGGGCGGCATCTTTCGCCGCAACGACGATGTCGAGGGTCGTCGCGCCACCGACGGATATCAGGCGATCTGGGAGCACATGAACGGCCAACGGATGGACTATCCGAAGCCGCGCTATCGCGATCCGATCATGCTCGACCCGGCCAACTACGAATGGCTGCCGGTCAAGGACATGCCCGGGGTGTCGGAAAAGTCGCTCGGCATTTTCACCGAACGCCAGTGCGGCGCCGCGCTGATCAAGCTAGCGCGCGGCGCGATCTATCGCGGCGGCGGGCGCAGCGTCTATCTCGTGCTGTCCGGCAGCGGCATCGTCCATGACGCCGGCTACCGGAAATACACGGCGCTGCATCTCGACGACGGCGAAGACGTCGAGTTCGTGGCGCGCGATGAGACCCAGATCGTGCGCCTGCAGTTGCCCGATCTCACCGGCCTGCAGGCACTGCGGCCGGCTCAGGTCGAAGCCGCCGAATAGCAATGCCGCTGCCGTCGCTCTATCTGTCCAGCGACAAGGCGCGTGAATGGAGCGTCGCGCGCGCGGCGGCGTATGGCGCGGCTCTCGGCCTCGCTGCCGGATTGCTCAAGACATTCGGCCCGCTGCGCCACGGCACTCCGGACGGCTTGGAAGTGGTCGGCGCGATCCTCGGCTTCGCGCTGCTCTGTGCCGTCGCCGCGGCTCTGCGCAACGTCATCGCGCGCCGGCTGATCTGGCCCGGCCTTTAAATCGGCAAAAAAATTCCCCCGCGGCGCCGATGCCGGCGGAGGAGGCAAGAAAAGCGGGACGGCATGCCGCCCCGCCGTTCGTTTTACATCTGCTTACATCTGCGTGATGTCGCGGTCCTTGGTCTCGGGCAGGAAGATCAGCCCGATGACGAAGCTCATCGCGGCGACCGCCACCGGATACCACAGACCGGAGTAGATATTGCCGGTCGCCGCCACGATGGCGAACACGGTCGCCGGCAGGAAGCCGCCGAACCAGCCGTTGCCGATGTGGTACGGCAGCGACAGGCCGCTATAGCGGATACGGGTCGGGAACAGCTCCACCAGCAATGCCGCGATCGGCCCATACACCATGGTCACGTAGACGACCAGGATGACGAGCAGCAGCACCGTCATCGGATAATTGATGTCGTTCGGATCGGCGCTGGCCGGATAGCCGTGGGCTTTGACCGCGGCGCCGATCGCGGCGGCGAGGCTCGGCGTATCGGCGGCAATGGCCTGATCGCCGATCTTCACGCTCGCCTTGGTGCCCGTCGGCGCGGCGACGTTGTTGTAGTTGACCGACAAGCCGACCAGGGCGGCTTTGATGTTGTCGCAGCCGGTGGTGTACTTCTCGACGCCCGTCGCCTTGAACTGGAACGAGCATTCGGCCGGATCGGCGGTCACCGTCACCGGCGCGTTGGCGAGCGCTGCTTCCAGCTTCGGATTGGCGAAGTGGGTGATGCCCTGGAAGATCGGGAAGTAGGTCGCGACCGCCAGCGCAAAGCCGGCCAGGATGATCGGCTTGCGGCCGATCTTGTCGGACAGCGCGCCGAACAGGATGAAGCACGGCGTGGCGATGGCGAGCGCGATCGCGATCATGATGTTCGCCGTCGGCCCGGCGACCTTGAGCGTCTGGGTCAGGAAGAACAGCGCGTAGAACTGCCCGCCATACCAGACCACGGCTTCGCCGGCGGTGGCGCCAAGCAGCGCGGCAAGCGCGATCTTGGCGTTGCTCCACTGGCCAAACGCTTCGGTCAGCGGCCGCTTCGACTGCTTGCCTTCCTCGACCATCTGTCGGAATAGCGGCGACTCGTTGAGCTTGAGCCGGATCCAGATCGACACCGCCAGCAGGATCGCCGACAGCAGGAACGGAACGCGCCAGCCCCAGTCGCCGAACAGCGCTTCGCCCTGCCAGGTGCGGATGCCGAGGATGACCAGGATGGCCATGAACAGGCCGAGCGTTGCGGTGGTCTGGATCCATGACGTGTAGTAGCCGCGCTTGTTGGCCGGTGCGTGCTCGGCGACGTACGTCGCCGCGCCGCCGTATTCGCCGCCGAGCGCCAAACCTTGCACCAGGCGCAGGCAGATCAGCACGATCGGCGCCGCGATGCCCCAGGTGGCGAAGCCCGGCAGCGCGCCGATGAAGAACGTGCCGATGCCCATGAGAGTCATGGTGATCAGGAACGTATATTTGCGGCCGATCATGTCGCCGAGCCGGCCGAAGATCAGCGCGCCGAGCGGGCGCACCGCGAAGCCTGCGGCGAAGGCCAGCAGCGTGAAGATGAAGGCCGTGCTCGCCGGCACGTTGGAGAAGAAGTATTTCGCGAGGAA
>JASHQO010000020.1 GCA_030039105.1 Xanthobacteraceae bacterium | reverse complement strand
GAAGTCGGGTGATAGACCGTGGTGCCGGTGTCGCGCGCGTAGGCGAGCAGGTCGGCGTCGCTGGCGCATTTTTCTCCCGGCGCGCGCTCTTCGGCGATGTAGCGGCGCATCGCCGGCCGCTCCATGATCCGCCGCAAAAGCTTCATGCCGTCGACCGCGGTGTCGCAATCGAAGCGGCTCGACAGGTAGCGCGGCTGAATTGCCGGCGCCATCGCCGGGTCGCGCGATTTGATATGGACGAAGCCGCGGCTTTCCGGCCGAAGCTGGCATACCGAGACGATGAAGCCCGGGAACCGATGCAGCGTCGCGCCGGCGGCGTCGGCGCTGAAGATGAGAAAGTGCAACTGCACGTCCGGCGTGGCGAGGTCCGGCCGCGTGCGCAGGAACGCGCCGGCATAGCCGGCGCCGATGGTCAGCAGTCCCTTGCGCGAGACGAGGTAACGCAATCCGGCGGCGTAACGATGGCGCCAGTGGTTGATCACGTCGTTCATGGTGATCGGCTCGGTGCAGACATATTGCATGCGGATCTGCAGGTGATCCTGCAGGTCGGCGCCGACGCCGGGGAGGTCGGCGATGACGGCGATGCCGTGGTCGCGCAGCAGTTTTTGCGGGCCCAGTCCGGATAGCTGCAAAAGCTGCGGCGAGTTGAAAGCGCCGCCGCAGGCGATGACTTCGCCGTCGGCGTAAGCCGTGCGCAGCGCGTCGCCCTGACGATATTCGACGCCGACGGCGCGGCGGCCGTCGAACAGGAGGCGCGTCGCCAGCGCCTTGGTCTCGACTTTCAGGTTTGGCCGCCGCCGCGCCTCCTTCAGATAGCCAACCGCCGTCGACCAGCGCCGGCCGTTGCGCGAGGTTAGCTGGAAATAGCCGATGCCCTCCTGGCTGGCGCCGTTGAAATCGTCGTTGCGCGGAAAGCCGCATTCTTGCCCGACCTGGATGAACGCCTCGCACAACAGGTGCGGCTCGCACACGTCGGAGACTTTCAGATGGCCGCCGGCGCCGTGCAGATCGTCGGCGCCGCGCTCCTGGTCCTCGGCGCGGCGGAAATAGGGCAGCACGTCCGCGAACGCCCAGCCGGCATTGCCGAGCTGGCGCCAGCGATCGTAGTCCTCGTGCTGGCCGCGGACGTAGAGCAGGCCGTTGATCGAGCTCGATCCGCCCAAAACCTTGCCGCGCGGCTGGATCACCTGGCGGTTGTTGAGCTCGGGCTCCGGCTCGGTCTTGTACAGCCAGTTGACCTTGGGATTGGCGAACAGCTTGCCGTAGCCGAGCGGGATGTGAATCCAGATATTGCCGTCGCGACCGCCGGCTTCGAGCAGCAGCACGCGATGGCGGCCCGACGCGGTCAGCCGGTTGGCCAGCACGCAACCGGCCGAGCCGGCGCCGACGACGATGTAATCGAAATGCGGTGCGTCCTTATCCTGGGCCATGGCGCGTTTTCTCCCTCGTGGCGGAGTAGCGCGTCATTGCCGGGAGCCAATAGGGCCGGCCCGAAGTGGCCGGCGCGATGACAAGCTTCGCGACGGAGCAATCCAGAGCGGCATCGTGGCGCTGGATTGCTTCGCTTCGCTCGCAATGACGAGCCGGCCTAGCGCACGAACCGGTAGTGAAACCGCGCGCTGCCGTCGGCCTCGATCAGGCCGGCGGTCGGCGGCGGGAAGTGGATCGGCAGCACGAAGCGGCCGGTGCCGGCGGTGTCTTTCAGGAATTTCCGCCGCGATTGCGCGGCCTGCGCCGGGTCCCAGTCGAACACCGTCGACCAGTCCGGCTCGCGGCATTGCAAGGCGTGGTGCATCAGGTCGCCGACCACGATGGCATGCTGGCCGCGCGAGCGGATATTGACGCAGCAGTGGCACGGCGAATGGCCGGGCGTCGGCGTCAGCCACAGCGTATCGTCGAGCGCGAAGTCGTCGTCGACGAGGACTGCTTGTCCGGCCTCGACCACCGGCGCGCAGTTATAGGGAAACACGTTGCCGCCGCCGCCCGGCCGGTTGCCGCCGATTTTGGCTTCCGCTTCCCACGCCGCGTATTCGCGCTTGTGAAAAATGTATTTCGCGTTCGGGAAGGTCGGCACCCAACGGCCGTTGCGCAGCATGGTGTTCCAGCCGGTGTGGTCGATGTGCAGGTGGGTGCAGAACACGTAGTCGATGTCCTCGAAGCGGAGCCCGGCGCCGCGGAAGCCGTCGAGCCACGGCTGTTTCGGGAAATCCATCGGCGGCGGATAGCCCTTGTCCTCGCCGGTGCAGGTGTCGATCAAAATAGTGTGCTTCGGCGTGCGCACCACGAAGGTCTGATAGGTGATCACCATCTTGCCGGACGCCGGATCGAACACTTCCTTGTCGAGCGTCGCGAGGTGGCGCTTGGCGACCGCGGCGTCGTAAGCCGGGAACATCTCTTGCGGCTTCCGCCACGGCCCGTCGCGTTCGATGATGCTGGTGATGGTGACGTCGCCGATATTGAGCTGTTTCATCCTGTTCCCTGTCCCGTGCGCTGGTGTCGTTGCTGCCAGCATAACGGAGATTGGTGCGCCACGAATAGACGTGTTTCCCGGATGCGGTGCAGCGCCCGATTGATCCGGATAAGCTGTCGATGCGCCTGAGAAGACCGATCGGGACGGCGAGCCCTCGCAATTCGCCGCAAGCGGCGTCACCGAGCAACTATTTCTCCAGCCACGCCGGCACGCGCTTGAGCGCGTCGGTGCGCGCCGCCGGATTGGTGCCGCCGTGGGCGCGGCCAGACGGGTCGGCGGTGTCGACCAGCCCGGTGCGCACGCGGACCGGCGCATTGGCGCGGTCGAATTCGTGATAGGCGCCGGGATAAACGACGATCTCGGCGCCAGCGCTGCGGCCGTGGGCGCCCGCCACCATCTGCTGGCACACGGTGGCCGAGGTCCAGTCGTCGGCGCCGCCGGCGAGGATCAGCGTCGGCACGCGCGCGCTCCACGCCGTCACCCGCAACCGCCGGCAGCTCGGATAGAGCGCGACCGCCGAGCGGAAATCGGCGCCGCCGTCGTGCGGTGCCGTGGTCGGGCGCACCGCCCACAGCGCCGTGCTGCCGCCATTCGCCCAGCCCAGCAGCGAGACGCGGTCGGCGCGGACATAGCCTTGCGCCTGCAGCCAGCGCCGCGCCGCATTGGCGTCGGCGACGCGCTCGCGCGAGGCGTGGATCTTGCGCCTTGCCTCGCGGCATTGCGGGCCGAGCCCGCGCGAGCCGAACGAGTCGGGAAACAGCACGACGAAGCCCTTGGCGACCAGCAGCTTGGCCCATTCGCCATAGAGCTGCGACCGGGCCGCCGGGCGGCGGATCAGCCCGCCGCAGCCGTGCAGCGCTACCACCGCCGGAAACGGTCCATCGCCGTCGGGCCGGTATAGCGTGGCGCGCAGCGTCAGCTCGCCCGCGGCAATGTCGACATGCTCCGGCGCCGCAGCCGCAGCGGCGGTGCACCAGGCGATACCGGCAAGCGCGACAAGAAAGACCCGAAAATCCATATCTGCCAATGCGAAGACGCGAGCGTTCATCGCCGCCGCCAAGCTCCACCCTACCATGGCGCGCCGTGGCGGCGCAGCGTCCAAACGATCGCACCCAAACGATCGCACCCAAACGATCGCACCCAAGAGGGTTTTGTCTTGGCGGCGGAACGATTATGTTGATAGCGGTTGCCGGCCGGCTCCACGAGCCGGGCGACCGAACGGAAAGCAGCCGGAGGCGTGTTTGCTCAACCGAACCGACCGTCACCCGCCGATGCCCGGCGAGGCCGACGTCAAATATCTCGACGGCGATTTCCGCGTGGTGCGGCCCGGTGCGTTCGTGCGTTGCGCGGTGACCGGCGTCGCCATTCCGCTCGAGGAGCTGCGCTACTGGAGCGTCGATCTGCAGGAAGCCTATGCCACGCCCGAAGCGGTGCTGCAGCGCGGGGTATCAACTTACGGCAAGAAATAGCGGCGCAGCTAAGCCCGCTTGACCGCCTTGAGCAGCATCTGGCGGAATTGATCCGCCTCCTCGATCACGAACCGGACCGGCAGCGCGCTTGCGCGCGCGGCCAGCGCTTCGAGCTGCGGCTCGCC
>JASHQO010000004.1 GCA_030039105.1 Xanthobacteraceae bacterium | reverse complement strand
TTGAGCGCCAGCAAACAGGCACAGGCAACGACGGCGATCGGAATAAGCCGCAGCTCGCGGATGAATTTCATCATGCGGCGATGCCGTGCACCTTGGTGCGCAGCCGCTCGGCGAAGGCCTGCGCCGCGACCGCGACGGATCTGGCGTCGTTATTGGGCATCACCGGCTCTTCCGCCGGACGGCTGGCGATGACGATCTGGGACAGCCGGTTCAGCACGTCCTTGCCGGCGGCGGTCCGCCGCTCGAGGTCGCCGGCCATGGCTTCGGCGCGGTTGAGGCGCTGGCCCAGGCCGACGTCGCATTCGTGCACGGTGACCTTCAAGCCGGCGATGGCGCGCTCGGCGATTTCGGTGGCGGTGACCAGCTCGGAGATGGTGGCGCGCAGCGCCTGCTCGTCGGCCTTCAAGAGCTTGAGCCGCCGGTTGAGCAGCATGCAATAGCCGACGGTGAGCATCAGCAGGATCGCAACCAGGCTCTCGATCATCATTCCCATGCCGTTGCTCACTGCTGTGCCTCCATTGGGTTGCCGCTGCCGCCGGCCATTTCGAACATGGCGAAGGTGGTGCTGGGCTTGCGTAAAGTCTTGACCACGCGGACCGCGACGCGGTCGCCGACCCGGCCCATGCGGCCTTCGGTCAGCGTGACGTCGCCGCAGCGCACGATGACGAGCGCGTCGGATTTCAGCTCCAGCATCAGCGTGTCGCCGACTTCGAGCTGCATGATCTGCTTTAACGGTAGAAACGCCTCGTAAAGCACGGCGTCGACTGCAATTTCCGCCTGGCCGATTTCGGTCGCGAGATGCCCTTCCCAGGTCGCATCGCGGCCGAATTTCTCGCCCATGAACATCTGCAACAGGACGTCGCGGATCGGCTCGATGGTGGCGTAGGGCAGCAACAGCTCGATGGTGCCGCCGCGGTCTTCCATGTCGATGCGCAGCCGCACCAGGATCGCCGCATTGGCCGGCCGCGAGATCGCGGCAAAGCGCGGATTGGTCTCGAGCCGGTCGATATTGAGCTTCACCGGCGACAGCGGCCGGAACGCCTGCTCGGCGTCGGCCAGCACCACCTCGATCATGCGCTTGATCAGGTTGGTCTCGATCGTGGTGTAGGGCCGGCCCTCGATGCGGATCGCGGTCTGGCCGCGGCGGCCACCGAGCAGCACGTCGATGATCGAGTAGATCAGGTTCGAATTGACGGTGAGCAGGCCGAAATTGTCCCACTCCTCGGCGCGGAACACGCCGAGGATGGCGGGCAGCGGGATCGAGTTGAGATAATCGCCGAACCGTACCGAGGTGATGCGGTCGAGCGAGACTTCGACGTTGTCGGAGGTGAAGTTGCGCAAGCTCGTCGTCATCAGCCGGACCAGCCGGTCGAAGACGATTTCCAGCATCGGCAGGCGCTCGTAGGAGACCATCGCCGAGTCGATGATGGCGCGGATGCCGGAATTGTCGTTGAGGTTGACGTCGGCGAGGCTGAAGCCGAGCAGCGAGTCGATTTCCTCCTGGGTGAGGATGCGCTCGGCGCCGCCCTTGGCGGCCTGGATGAACTGGCCGTCGTCGACCATGTTGGCCCATTGCGCCGCCATCGCGTCGGGATTGGCGTCGGCCGGCGGCTCGGCCGGAGCGGCGCCGGGGTCGGCGGCGACCTGCTGCTCGGCTTCGAGCGCCACGCCCCACTCGGCGGCAAGCGCGTCCTGGTCGATCTGGTCCTTCAGGGCCATTGCTTCAGCACCATGGCGTCACGGTCGCTGCGGAAGATCGTTCGATCCTCACTGCACCACGATTTCCTTGAACAGCACCGCGCTGATCCGGTTCGGCGCGATCGCGGCGTTGACGCGTCGCGTCAGCTCTTCCTTGAGCCGGTAGAGACCGGCGGAGCCGTCGAGATCGGTCGGCCGCAGCTCGCGCAGATAGGTTTGGAAGGTGTCGAGCAGCCGCGGCATGATCGGCTGGATCTGCGCCTGCATCGCCTCGTCGGGCAGCTCGAGCGCGATCTTCACCTTCAGATACTGGGTGCGGTCGCCGCCGGCCGACGACAGGTTGACCAGCACGTCCGGCATGTCGACGAAGACCGGCGGCTTGACCTGAGTGGCCGCCGCCGCGGTGCTCGAGCGATGACCGAGGACATACCAGCCGCCGCCGCCAAGGACGCCGAGCGCGACGACCCCGCCGACCGCCATCATAATGAGCTTGAGCGAGAACCGTCGCTGCGGCGGAGCGCCTTCGGCTGCCTCCTCGCCTGCGGCTTGCTTGTTCTCGGCCTCGGATTGCGCTTCGTCCTTCGTTGCCATTGCCGTTCCGGATTGCGTGGAGGGCGCACGCAGTCGGCATGAGCGAACGCAGAACAACGCCGCAGGCACGACCCGGCGCCATCGGGTGTGGCGCTGTCGGAGCTGACGCTAGGCCGGGAATGGTTAATGGATACTTGCCACGGCCGGCGCGGCCGGAATTATTTGCCGGGTGGCGCCGCCAAGGCGGCGCTTTCTGCCCGCCGCGACATCTCATCAAATCGTTGCAACCAATTGATATTCAACAATTTCTCTTATTGGCACGGCTTCTGCAACTCGTCCCCTGCCGCGGCTTGGGAGAGCCGGCGGCGGACCCGGGGACGGTGCTTTGAGACGGCATCTTCCCCGCCTTAAAGGGGAGAGCACCGATGGAGAATGCCCTTCTCATCGGCCTGTCGCGGCAGATGGCGCTGAGCCACGAGCTCGATGTCGTCGCCAACAACATCGCCAATATCGACACCACCGGATACAAGTCCGACCGCCAATCCTTCATCGAATACCTGATGCCGGGCGCCGCCAACGAGCAATTCACCGGCCGCGACCGGCGCATGAGCTTCGTCGAGGACCGCGCCACCTGGATCGACTACAGCCCGGGCGCGCTGACCCGCACCGGCGATCCGCTCAACGTCGCCATCGACGGCAAGGGCTACTTCGTGGTGCAGACGCCGCGCGGCCAGCGCTATACGCGCAACGGCGCGTTCTCGACCGATGCCACCGGCACTCTCGTCACCAGCGACGGCTACCAGGTGCTCGGCGACGGCGGTCCGATCACGTTCCAGCCCAACGACCACAACGTCACCATCTCCGAGAGCGGCATCATCACCGTGCAAGAGGGCGCGAGCACCGTCGAGGCGCCGCGCGGCAGGCTGCAGCTCGCCGATTTTGCCCGGCCGCAGCTCCTGCAGAAGGACGGCAGCTCGACCTTCCTGGCGCCGAACGGCGTCAACGCCGACCCGGCGCCGGCCGGGACGCGCGTGGTGCAGGGCACGGTCGAGAAATCCAACGTCAACGCCATCGCCGAGATGGCGCGCATGATCCAGATCACGCGCAGCTACTCGGACATCGCCAATATCCTGCAGCAACAGGGCGACCAGCGCCGCAACGCGCTGCAGCAGCTATCGCAGCCGCCGGCCAGCTCATAGACCTTGAGGACGTAACATGCGTGCCCTCGATACCGCCGCCACCGGAATGGCCGCCATGGACCTCAAGGTCCAGGTCATCGCCGGCAACATCGCCAACATGAGCACGACCGGCTACAAGAGCCAGCGCGCCGAATTCCAGGATCTGATCTACGAGCACGTGCAGCGCGTCGGCGCGCAGGCATCCGAGCAGGGCAATATCCTGCCGGTCGGCATCGAGCTCGGCTCCGGCGTCAAGACCGTCGGCACGCCGCGGCTGATGACCCAGGGCACGCTGACCCAGACCGGCAACCAGCTCGACGTCGCGATCCAGGGCGACGGCTTTTTCAAGATCCAGATGCCCGACGGCACCTTCAGCTACACCCGCGACGGTTCGTTCCAGATGGACTCGCAAGGCCGCATCGTGACCGCGGAGGGTTACGTGGTGCAGCCGACCATCACCATCCCGCAGGGCTCGACCGGGCTGACCATCAACAACCAGGGCCAGGTTTCGGTGCAGCCGCAAGGCTCGACCACATCGAGCGTGCTCGGCCAGTTCACGATCACGCAATTCATCAACAATGCCGGCCTGCAGGCCAACGGCGACAATCTGTACACCGCGACGGTCGCCTCCGGCACGCCGCAGGACGGCACCGCCGGCACCAACGGCATCGGCACCCTGCTGCAAGGCAGCCTCGAACAGTCGAACGTCGAGGCGGTGACCGAAATCTCCAACCTGATCGCAGCGCAACGCGCCTACGAGATGAACTCCAAGGTCATCACCGCGGCCGACGAGATGCTGCAGACCACGTCGCAACTGATGCGCTGAGAAAGGCCTTTCTCATGATCCGCTGCCGCATCCATATCCCGATCGTTGCGCTCGTGCTGGCCGTCCCGCTCGGCGGCACGGCCGCGGCCCAGGACGGCGCGCCGGCGCTGCGCGCCAGCGTCACCGTCAACAGCGACGTCGTGCGCATCGGCGATCTCATCGACAATGCCGGCGCGGCCGCCGACGTGCCGGTCTTCCGCGCGCCCGATCTCGGCACCCGCGGCGCGGTCGCGACCGACCGCATCGTCGAGGCGATCCGGCCGCATCACCTCATCGACATCGACACCCGCGGCCTCGGCGAGGTGGTGGTGACGCGCGCCAGCCGCACCATCACGGCGCAGGAGATTTCCACGCGGATCGCCCAGGCATTGTCCGGCCATCTCGGCCTCGGCGAGGCACGCAACATCTCGGTCTATTTCGACCGCGACGTCCGCAGCCTGCAGGTCGAGCCGGAGGCGACCGGCGACCTTCAGGTGCTCAACCTCACCTACGATCCGCGCTCGACACGCTTCGACGTCATCTTCGATCTGGCGTCGAGCCCCACCCTGCACCGCCAGCCGGCGCACTTTACCGGCACCGCGCTCGAAACGATCCCGGCGGTCGCGGTCGAGCATCCGGTCGACCGCGGCGTGGCGCTCAAGGAGTCCGATCTCATCATCGTGCGGCGGCCGAAGAGCGAGATCGGCATAGTCACCGACATGAGCGCCGCGGTCGGGATGGTGACACGCCACGAGCTCCGTCCCGACCAGCCGCTGCACGGCGCCGATCTGATGAAGCCCGAGATCGTGGCGCGCAACGACATGGTGACCATCGTCTATCAGGCGCCGGGCATCACGCTGACCTTGCGCGGCCAGGCCCAGGAAGCCGGCGCGCTCGGCGACACCATTGGCGCGCTCAACGTCGAATCCAAGCGCGTCGTGACCGGCGTCATCATCGCGCCGGGCCGGATCGCCGTCGGCTCGACGCCGACGCGGGTGGTCGACAATGGAGCGCAGCCGCAGTGACCAGTGCTTGGAGTGAAAGGTAGTCCAATGTCCAGACGCGTTGTGCTTTTGCGTTGTGCGCTGCTGTCCTCGGTGGCGGTGGTCAACTGTAGCTGCTCCTCGATCGACCGTCTCAAGAACGTCGGCGAGCAGCCGTCGCTGTCGACGGTGGACAACCCGACGACCAAGCCGGGCTACAAGCCGGTCCAGATGCCGATGCCGACGCCGCAACCCGCCACTTTTAATCCCAATTCGCTGTGGCGCAACGGCTCGCGCGCCTTCTTCAAGGACCAACGCGCGCACCAGGTCGGCGACATTCTCACCGTCAAGGTCAACATCAACGACACCGCGCAGTTCGCCAACGAGACGCAGCGCACGCGCACCACCACGGAAGATTCCGCCATCTCCAACTTCATCGGCGCCAACTCCATCACCTCGAGCCGGGCGCCGCTGCCGGGCGCGCTGTTGACGACCAACGGCCAGTCTTCGACCGACGGCAAGGGCACGATCAACCGGACGGAGGAATTGCAGACCAACGTTGCCGCCGTGGTCACGCAGATGCTGCCGAACGGCAATCTGGTGATCGAGGGCAAGCAGGAGATCAAGGTGAACTTCGAGGTGCGCGAGCTGATCGTCGCCGGCATCGTGCGGCCCGAGGACATCGACAGCGACAACACCATCGATCTGCCGAAGATCGCCGAGGCGCGCGTCGCCTATGGCGGCCGCGGCCAGATCACCGACTTCCAGCAGCCACCGTTGGGACAGCAGGTGATGGATGTGATCTTACCGTTCTGAGAGTCGGGAATCGGGAATCGGGAGTCAGGAGTCAGGATTCCTGACCCCCGCCCCCGACCCCGATATGGCTCCCCGGGGCTTGCGTTGTGCTAGCGCGACGCCGGCCTCGATCCAGCGCGGCCTCCGGCAGCTCCCCGCCGGGGGCCGCGAGCTTTTTCCCGTCATTGTGGGGAGCCAACGACGCTGCGACTACGCCGACATTTTTTCGGCGCGCGGCAAGAAGTCCGCTCGCAGCAAATCCAGCCGCAACGCGGCGATGACGCTCGCCCAATCGCCGAAGGAGGGCTGCCGGTAGAGCTTTGCGGTCGGATACCACGGACTGTCGGTCCGGTCGCGCAGCCAGCGAAAGTCGGCGCCGAACGGCAGCAACAGCAAGAGCGGCTTGCCCATGGCGCCGGCGAGATGCGCCACCGCGGTATCCGCCGCAATCACCGCGTCGAGCCGGGCAACCGCAGCCGCGGTATCGGCAAAGTCGCGAAAGGTCTCGCCGACGGCAATGACGGCGGGGTGGTTGCGCAGAACGCCGGCATCCACTTCGCGGACCTCGTGCTGCAGGCTGACGAACGTAACATCGGTCAAGCGGAACAACGGCGCCAGCGTCTCGAGCCGCAGCGAACGATTGAGATCGTTGTCGTGGCTGCGCTCGCCGGACCACGCCAGGCCGACCAGCGGCTTGCCGGCCGGCAAGCGCGCCCGCCAGGGCGCGACGTCGTCGCGCAGCGGCGCGACGTAGGGAATGGACGCCGGCACGGTTGAGAGCTCGGTGCCGAGCGCCAGCGGCAGGCTGAGCAGCGGACACTGAAAATCGAAAGCGGGCAGCGTTTCGCCCTGCCCGATCACCGCGGCGACGCCGGGCGTCGCCGCCAATAGCCGCTCGAGCTGCGGCTGCACTTCGAGAATGACGCGCGCGCCGCGCGCCGCGACCAGCGGCGCGTAGCGCACGAATTGCAGCGTATCGCCGAAGCCCTGCTCGGCATAGAGCAGGATGGTCTTGCCGTCGAGATCCTGCGCGCCGAGCCACAATGGCGCCGCGAACTCGCGGCGGCATCCGGCGAGGAAGCCGACCGACCAGCGCGCTTCATAACCGCGCCAGCCGGAAAAATCGCCCAGCGTCAGCCGCGCCACCGCCTCGACGAATTTCGCCTGGGCGAAATCCGGCCGGCCGGCCAAGGCGCTGCGCGCACTCATCATCGCCTCGTGGGGGCGGTCGAGGCGCCGCAGCACCGCGGCGCGATTGGCGAGAAGCGGCGCGTTGTCCGGCGCCAGCGCCAGCGCGCGATCGTAGCTCGCCAGCGCCTCGACCGCGCGATTGAGCTTGAGCAACGCATTGCCGCGATTGCCGAGCGCCTCGAAATGGTCCGGCGCGGCGACGAGCACGCGGTCGAAGCAGGCGAGCGCGTCGTGCGGCCGGCCAAGCTCGAGCAGCGCCACGCCGCGGCGGTTGAGCAGCGCGACGTCGTCCGGCGCGATGCGCAGCCCGGCGTCAAAGCTTTTGAGCGCCCGCTCGAACTGCTTGAGTGCGAGAAACACGACGCCGAGATCGGAGAATCCATCGGCGCGATCGAGGTCGGCCTGCAGCGCGGTCTGGATCAGCGCCAGCGCCGCGTCCAGACGTCCGCGTCGGTAATTGGTCAGGCCAAGACCGTGCAGCGCGTCGAAATTTTGCGGGTCCGTCCGCAGCACCGCGGTAAAGAGCCGCTCCGCCCGGGCCAAGTCGCCTTCGTCGAAGGCGCGCTGCGCGCGCCGCGCCATCCGGTTTTGCTGCACGGGCGATCGTCCGGTCGTTGGTTAACGATCGGTAAGGAAAGATGGTGAATAAAGGATTAAGGGTCGTGGCCCGGGTGAGCAAAGCAATACCCGGGGACGAATGACGCCGGGGGCGCCGGGGTCTATGTCGTCCCGGATATCGCTTCGCTCATCCGGGCTACGTTCTAATCTTCGCGATAGACGCGCTCGTTGCGCTCGTGGCGTTCCTGCGCCTCGATGGACAGCGTCGCGATCGGGCGCGCTTCGAGCCGCTTGATGGAGATCGGCTCGCCGGTCTCCTCGCAATAGCCATAGGTGCCCTCCTCGATGCGCTGCAGGGCGGCGTCGATCTTGGCGATCAGCTTGCGCTGCCGGTCGCGGGCGCGCAGCTCGATGGCGCGGTCGGTCTCCGAGGAGGCGCGGTCGGCAAGGTCCGGATGATTCTGGCTCTCCTCCTGGAGATGCTGCAGCGTCTCCCTGGCCTCCTTGAGGATGTCGTCGCGCCAGTCGAGCAGCTTCAGGCGGAAATACTCGCGCTGGCGCTCGTTCATGAAAGGCTCTTTGTCGGTGGGGCGGTACAGCCCCAAGGACCCGGCATGCTTGCCGTTCCGGGCGGACTTGTCGTCGGCTTTGCCGTTCTTGCTCTTGACCAACTGCATGTCCCTCACTCCGCACACGCGACTGGTGCAGGGCCCTCCCTTACGAGGTTGGCCTATATATCGGCGGTCGATGACAGAGACAATAATTTTGATGCCGCCCGACGCCGCGAACCATGGCGACCGCTATGGCTCAGGCGTCCAAAGACTTTATTAACAAATTCAATGAATTAGCGTTAAGCCATACCGGCTTTGGCAAGCTCCACCGCGACCCGCAGATCGATCTCGGCGAGCACCTGGTCGAGCTTTTCGTCGCCCGAGCTGTCGCGCAGATCGGTCGCCGCCGATTTGAGCCGCAGCAGCGTGCCCTGGTCGAGGGTGCCGGCCAGGAGACCGAGCTTGAGCTCGTCCAGCGCGTCCAGCGCCCGGCGGCCATATTTGACCGCGCGCCGGCGCCGCTCCGCCGGCTCTTCGATACCCTGCAGCGCGATCAATGCATCGATGCCGCCCAAGGTGCGCAGCGCCAGCGCGGCGCTTTGCGCCTGCGGCTGCTCGCCTTGCCCCAGCGTAAAGGTGCCGTTCGGCGCGCGCCGCGCCGTGGCCGGAGCGGTGGCAATTGCGGTGCCGTTGGCTGCGTAGACGCGCATAGATAATAAGTGTTCCCCTTATGGTTAATGGCCGGTAAAGGCCGGCAAAACTTGCCGAAACCGGCAAGGGCTGCTTGCCGTCGCGGCGGGCGGCCCCTCCCCGTTTGATGGATTACCTCATCATTTCAATAACTTGCCCTCGCGTGCGGGCTGGCACGCAATTGGCATTGTCGTTGCGGTCCGACCTCTTGGGGAGCAGGAGATGACGAGGACGCTCAAAGCCGCGCTGGTCGCGCTGGCTGTCGTGACTTGTTTCTTGGCCTGTGGCGCCTCCGGTGCCGCAGCGATGTCGCGCATCAAAGACCTCGCCAGCATCGAGGGCATCCGGCAGAACCAGTTGCTGGGCTACGGCCTCGTGGTCGGCCTCAACGGCACCGGCGACACGCTCAACAACACGCCCTTCACCAAGCAATCCTTGCAGGCCATGTTGGAACGCCTCGGCGTCAACATCCGCGGCCAGCAGATCCGCACCGGCAACGTCGCCGCCGTGATGGTGACGGCCAACCTGCCGCCGTTCGCCACCCAGGGCACCCGCATCGACGTCACCGCCTCCGCCATGGGCGACGCCAAGAGCCTGCAGGGCGGCACCCTTCTGGTCACGCCGCTGCTCGGCGCCGACGGCAACGTCTATGCGGTGGCCCAGGGCTCGCTCGCCATCGGCGGCTTCCAGGCCGAAGGCGACGCCGCCAAAATCACTCGCGGCGTGCCGACCGTCGGCCGGCTGCCGAACGGCGCCATCATCGAGCGCGAGATCGATTTCTCGCTGGCTTCGCTCGGCACGCTGCGGCTGGCATTGCGCAACGCCGACTTCACCACGGCCAAGCGCATCGCCATCGCGGTCAACGATTATATCGGCCAGCCGGTCGCCGAGCCGCTCGACCCTTCGACCGTGCAGCTCACGCTGCCGAAGAAATTTCCACAGAACGTCGTCGCCATGCTGACCGAGATCGAGCAGTTGCAGGTCGAGCCGGACGAGGCGGCGAGGATCGTCATCGACGAACGCTCCGGCGTCATCGTGATCGGCCGCGACGTGCGCGTCTCCACCGTGGCGGTGGCGCAGGGCAATCTCACCGTCACGGTCTCGGAATCGCCGCAGGTCAGCCAGCCGGGGCCGTTCTCGCGCGGCCGCACGGTGGTGGTGCCGCGTACCCAAGTCGGCGTGCAGGAGGAAGGCAAGCGGCTCGCCTTGGTCAAGGAGGGCGTGTCGCTGCAGCAAATCGTCGACGGCCTCAATTCGCTCGGCATCGGGCCGCGCGACCTCATTTCGATCCTGCAGGCGATCAAGGCCGCCGGCGCGATCCAGGCCGACATCGAGGTGATGTGATGAGCACAGGCATAGATCTCGGCGCGTCCGTGTCCTCGATGAACGATGCGCAAGCATCGCAGATCGAGGCCATGCTCAAGGTCAAGGGCAAGGCCAAGTCCGCCGCCGGCGAATTCGAGTCGATGTTCCTCAATTCGATGTTCCAGCAGATGAACACCGGCGTCAACGGCGAAGGCCCGTTCGGCGGCTCCGGCGCGCTGAAGGTGTGGCGCTCGTTCCTGACCGACCAATACGCCAAGCTGTACGCGCAGAGCGGCGGCATCGGCATCGCCAAGCACGTCTACGACGAACTCCTGAAGATGCAGGGAGCGAGCGCATCATGAGCCCGATCACCACGACCGCCGAAGCCGAGCGCGCCATCGACGACCTGAGCGCACTGATCGAAAAGCTTTCCGGCCTGATGGACCAGGAAACCGAGCTGGTCCGCGCCGGCAAGGTGTCGCGCACACGCGAGCTAGGCGAGGCAAAGGCCGCGCTCGCGCACGAGCTTTACACGTCGGGCGAGCGCCTGAAGGCGCACGCGAAATTCTTGATGCAGGTCGCGCCGGCGCGCTGCACGGCGCTGCGTCGCGTGCAGGAGACGTTCCGCGCCGTAGTGCAGAAGAACATGATCGTGCTTGCGACCACGCACGCGGTGTCGGAAGGCATCATGCGCCGGCTGTCCGGCGATCTCGCCCGCAAAGCCTCGCCGCAGGTCTATGGCGCGACCGGCCGCGCCAGCGCGCCGAACCCGCGGCACGGTCGCCCGCTCGCCGTCAGCCGGATGCTTTAAAGCATGATCCCGAAAAAGCCTGTCCTCGGACTTCGACCCGAGGGTGGAAACCGTTTTCGGAAAAGATCGTGCGCAAGTACAAGGCTGGAGCGGGATGACGATTCGATCAAAGCTCATCCCGCTCTAGTGGGGTTATGGCTCAGAAAGACGTGAAACGGCTGCTGCTAAGCGGCGGATCGCCGGCGCAACGGCCACCGCAGCTCATACCGGCGTCCTCGTTCGCCGAAGGATTGGCGCATCATCGCGCCGGCCGCCTGGCTGAAGCGGAAAAAATTTACAACCGGATCCTGGCGGCGCGGCCCGATCATTTTGACAGCCGGCATCTGCTGGGCGTGATTTTTTTGCAGCGTGGAAGTCCCGCGCGGGCGCTGGACCAAATCAACTCGGCGCTCAAGCTAAATCCCGACAACGTCGCCGCCCTTAACAATTGCGGTATTGCGCTGCAGGAGCTGAAGCGGTTCGAGGAAGCACTGGAAACCTTTGAGCGCGCCGCTGCATTGCGACCGGATTACGCCGAGGCACTCTCGAATCGGGGCAACGTGCTGAAAGCCCTGCGGCGTTGCCACGAGGCGCTTGCCAGCTACGACGACGCGCTGGCGCTGCGCCCGGACTACGCCGAGGCGCACTCCA
>JASHQO010000278.1 GCA_030039105.1 Xanthobacteraceae bacterium | reverse complement strand
CGCGCCTTCTGCTCGTCGCTCAGCGAGTCGTAGAACTTGTCCAGGGGCTCGCTGACGACGTTGACCGCCTGCACCAGACCCTGCAATCGCTGCTGCATGGCATCGAGCCGGCCGGTCGGCGTGAACGACACGGTGGTCGGGCAGCTCGATTTGATCGCGCTCGAGGCCTTGACCACGGCATTGCCCAGGTCGTCCAGCAATGCGCTCTGTTGCTGGCTCGGCTGCACCGCGGCGCTAATCTGGTCGATCGGCCAGCCGGTCACCTCGGCGGCCTCGTCGTCGCAGCTTTGCGCCATGCTCTCGGTCAACTGCCGCATCCGCGCCGGCGCGCCCGAACCCTGGACGTAGTCGCTATAGTCGTAGGGCGAGAAAATGCCTTCGTAGATGTCGGGATAGCCGTAGATCCAGAACGGATCGTAATAGGCGTAATCGTCGGGCCACAGCGTGTAATAGAAGAAATCGCCGTAGGCATAGGGCCAGAACAGCGGGCCGATCCAGCCGAGATGGTGGTGCCAGTGCCAGCCGCGATCCCAGAACGGATGCAAGGCGCCGGCCGCCGCGAAGGCGGTGCGGTGCGCCGCGAACGCCGCCCGGCTTACGCCGGCGCGGGCGACAGCCGCGCTGGCCAATGGCGCGTGAGTGCCGCCGGGCGTCACGCCATGATTGATTGCCGCATGATTGACTGTCGCTCCCGGTGTGGCGATGCCGCGCCTGGTTGCGTGCAATGACGATGGGCCGAAGTGCGGCGCGTGCGCGGCGACGTTCGGACTGCCAATGCGGCCGGTAGAGAAACGCGGTGCTCCATGGGGAGCGAAGCGGGCGCCGGCATTGAAATGAGGCGCCGCATTGAAATGCGGAGCGCCACCGCCGCCAACATGCGGAGCACCGCCACCGCCGGGATGCGGGCCGGGGCCGGGCTTGGCCGCGTCGGCGGCTGTCGCCAAGCAAAGGGAAAGGCCGATCGCCGCCGCGCTCGTCGCAATTTTCAACATGGCATGAGGTCCTGGTCGGGACTAATCCGAAACGCCAACGCCGGATCGCCCGGAACCGTTCCAGCGGGCGCGAGTCTGTGATGTTGCAACGCACAGGCGCCGGTCGGAAGCAGCGGCACCCTCCAACACGAAATGTGGCCAGGCTAACACGCGCGCCAGGGCGCCGCGGCCTAAATTTTTTTTCATCTTTGCTGCCGCCACTGTCGCCCGAATATCACATGTCCCGCACGATGCGGTGGAAACAGCGCCGTTGTGTTGATATCGCCCCATGCGTGGGGCATGGTTTGGCCGTCGGGGGTGTTTTCGAACGTTTGTAGCGGCGGGTTGCGGCTGTGCCTGCGTTGGTTCATGCGGAGTTGCGTCAAAGCGGCTCGGTGCGACGCGTCGCGTGCTTGCGCGGCCGCGCAGCGGCGCTGCTGCTCGTGCTTGCGCTGCCGAGCTGTGCTGTCGGACCGGACTATGTGCCCGAGCCGGCGCCGGTGCCGACGACCTTCAAGGAGCTCAAGGGCTGGAAGCGCGCCACCCCGAACGATGCCGCCGACCGCGGCGACTGGTGGGCGCCCTACAGAGATCCGCGCCTGGCGACGCTGCTGCGCGAAGTCGAAATCTCCAACCAGAACGTCGCGGTTGCCGCCGCGGCCTATGAAGAAGCGCGGGCCGTGATCCGCCAAGCGCAAGCCGCGCTATTTCCGACCGCGACCGGCGCCTACGGCGTCACCCGCACCCGGACCGGCGCACTCGCCGGCACCACCGGCGGCAGCGCCGTCGGCGCCGTCCCGCTCGGCACCCGCTATACCACTCAGTATTTGGCGCCGATTACCGGCACGTGGGACCTCGACGTCTGGGGCAAGGTCCGCCGCACCATCGAGTCCGACACATCGGCGGCGCAGGCCAGCGCTGCCGATCTCGACAATGCCAAGCTGTCGGCGCAGGCGCAGCTTGCCACCGCTTATTTCAATCTGCGCGGCGCGGACGCGCTGTATGACCTGCTCAAGCGCACCGCCGCCCAATACCGCGAGACCTATCGGGTCACCGAGAACAAATACAAGGCCGGATACGGGCCGACCGGCACCACCGGCACGACCAGCGCCGACGTGGCACTGGCCCAGGCGCAGGTCGACAATATCGAGGCGCAGGCGCTGGCGGTCGGCGTGCAGCGCGCGCAATTCGAGCACGCCATCGCGGTCCTGATCGGCCGTCCGCCCGCCGAGCTCACCATCGCCCACATCCCGCTGGCCGGCAGCATTCCGAACATTCCGGTCAGCGTTCCTTCCGCCCTGCTGGAGCGACGTCCCGACATCGCGGCGGCCGAGCGCACCATGCAGCAGGACAACGCGCTGATCGGTGTCGCCGAAGCCGCGTATTTCCCGGACGTCTCGCTCTCCGCCGTGGTCCAGTTCATCGGACCCATTCCGCTGCCGTTCAGCGCGGCGCGCTCGATCCAGTCGATCGGCGCCAACGCGACGCAGACATTGTTCGACGGCGGCCTGACCGCCGGACAAATCGATGCCGCGCGCGCCACCTATTGGCAGAGCATCGCCACCTATCGGCAGACCGTGCTCACCGCGTTCCAGCAGGTCGAGGACAACCTCGTTGCGATCCGCATCTACACGCGCCAGCTCGCCGTCCAGCATCGCGCGGTCACCAACGCCCGCGAGGCGGTGCGGGTCTATACCAATCAATACACGCAAGGCCTGGTCGACCTCACCACCGTGGTGACGGCGGAAGCGACCTTGCTCACCGATGAGGAATCCGAGCTGACGGTGCGGCAAAATCTGTTTCTCGCCAGCGTCGGCCTGATCGAAGCGCTCGGCGGCGGCTGGGATACGACGCTGCTGCCGACCCAGGTGCAGCTCATGAAGGGCTTCTCGCTGTTGCCAAAACTTCCGCCGGCGCCGCCGGCCGTGGAATCCATGCCTGGCACTCCGGACCCGGCCCCGCCGGCCCAACAGTAGTGCCGGCAAGGAACTCGGCGGTGATGGCCCGCCCGCCATGGCAGCGGCCATATATTCCCATAAGATATTGATTTAACAGCAAATTCATGGAGAGATCGGCTCCGAAACGAGCGGCGAATTGAACCGACGCATGCATTAGCGAATTTTCATTAGGCGGTGGAAATCGGCGCACATACTATGCGGAAAATGCAGGGGTTTCGGACGCCACGATGGACGAACGCACGCGCACATCCGACGACGAGCTGGCGCCCAATCTTCGCCGGACCGCGCCCGATCCCGTCGTCCCGACCAAGCCTTATTCGAAACTGCGCATCGGCATCGGCGTCGCCATCGCGGTCGGCGTCATCATCGCGGCGTACGAAATCCTCCACTACGTGCAGGCACCGAAGGCCGCCAACCCGCGTGCCGCCGCCACCGCCGGCCAGCAGTCGGTCGGCGCGGCGACGGTCAGTACCGGCAATATCCGCGTGGTGGTCAACGCGCTCGGCACCGTCACGCCGCTCGCCACCGTCACGGTGCAGACCCAGATCAGCGGCCAGCTCACCGACGTCGCCTTCACCGAAGGCCAGCTCGTGCACAAGGGCGATTTTCTGGCGCAGATCGACGACCGCCCCTATGCGATCCTGAAGGCGCAGTACGAAGGCCAGCTCGCGCACGATCAGGGACTGCTCAGCCAGGCGCAAGCCGACCTCAAGCGCTATGAGACGCTCGCCAGCCAGAACTCCATAGCGATGCAGCAGGCCGAGGATCAGAAATTTCTCGTGCAGCAGTATGAAGGCACGGTCAAACAAGACCAGGCTCTGATTGCCACGCAGACGCTCAACATCGCCTATTGCCACATCACCTCGCCGGTGACCGGCCGCGTCGGGCTGCGCCTGGTCGATCCCGGAAATTACGTGCAGCCAGACAGTACGACCGGCATCGCGGTAGTGACTCAATTGCAGCCGATCACGGTGATCTTCGCAATTCC
>JASHQO010000019.1 GCA_030039105.1 Xanthobacteraceae bacterium | reverse complement strand
CATCGCGTCGTCGACGCGATCCTTGCGCTCCTTCACCTCGACTTCGGTGGCGCCGCCGACGCGGATCACCGCCACGCCGCCGGCGAGCTTGGCCAGCCGCTCCTGCAGCTTCTCGCGGTCGTAGTCCGAGGTGGTCTCCTCGATCTGCGCCTTGATCTGCGTGATGCGGTCTTCGATGTCCTTCTTCTTGCCGGCGCCGTTGACGATCGTGGTGTTCTCCTTGTCGATCATCACCTTCTTGGCCTTGCCGAGCATCGCCAGCGTGACGTTCTCGAGCTTGATGCCGAGGTCTTCGCTGATCGCCTGGCCGCCGGTCAGGACGGCGATGTCCTGCAGCATGGCCTTGCGGCGATCGCCGAAGCCCGGCGCCTTCACCGCCGCGACCTTGAGGCCGCCGCGCAGCTTGTTGACCACGAGGGTAGCCAGCGCCTCGCCCTCGACGTCTTCGGCGACGATGAGGAGCGGCTTGCCGGTCTGCACCACGGCTTCGAGCAGCGGCAGCAGCTCGTTGAGCGCCGACAGCTTCTTCTCGTTGATGAGGATGTAGGGGTCCTCCATCTCGACGCGCATCTTGTCGGCGTTGGTGATGAAGTACGGCGAGATGTAGCCGCGGTCGAACTGCATGCCCTCGACCACGTCGAGCTCGGTCTCGAGACTCTTGGCCTCTTCCACCGTGATCACGCCTTCGTTGCCGACCTTCTCCATCGCCTTGGCGAGGTAGTCGCCGATCTCCTTGTCGCCGTTGGCGGAGATGGTGCCGACCTGGGCGATCTCGGAATTCGACGTGACCTTCTTCGAGTTCTTCTTCAGCTCCTCGACCACGGTTTCGACCGCGAGATCGATGCCGCGCCTGAGATCCATCGGATTCATGCCGGCGGCCACCGCCTTGGCGCCTTCCTTGACGATGGCGGCGGCGAGCACGGTCGCGGTGGTGGTGCCGTCACCGGCGATGTCGGAGGTCTTCGACGCGACCTCGCGCACCATCTGCGCGCCCATGTTCTCGAACTTGTCGTCGAGCTCGATCTCCTTGGCGACGGTGACGCCGTCCTTGGTGATGCGGGGAGCGCCGAACGACTTGTCCAGCACGACGTTGCGGCCCTTGGGGCCGAGCGTCACCTTCACCGTATTGGCGAGAATCTCCACGCCGCGCAGCATCTTGTCGCGCGCGTCGACGGAGAATTTGACTTCCTTGGCAGCCATTTGAGTATCTCTCCTAAAGACTGGTTCTGGTTTTTCCGTTCGTCATGGCCGGACTTGTTCCGGCCATCCACGTCTTGGCGTGCGAGTGCGTAAGGCGTGGACGCCCGCGACAGGCGCGGGCATGGCGGCAAAGGGTTACGCGGCCTTCCTCTTGGCGGCCGGCTCGTCCAGCACGCCCATGATGTCGGACTCCTTCATGATCAGGAGCTCCTGGCCGTCGATCTTGACCTCGGTGCCCGACCATTTGCCGAACAGCACGCGGTCGCCGACCTTCAGGTCGATCGGGATCAGCTTGCCGGCCTCGTCGCGGCCGCCGGGGCCGACCGCGATGATTTCGCCTTGCGACGGCTTCTCCTTGGCAGTGTCGGGAATGATGATGCCGCCGGCAGACTTTTCCTCGGCATCGATGCGCTTGACGACGACACGGTCGTGAAGCGGACGAAACTTCATGGTGTCCTCCATAAGGTTGGCGAGAGAATCGGGATGTGTGAGCGGTCCCCGCGGGGACCCCGTGAATGACCGCTTGGCGGCCAGATGGGGTGTCTATTTTTGCCCGCAAGAGCTGCCTGAAAATTTTTTAGCACTCGCCGACGGCGATTGCCAACAATTTTGCAAAAAGGTTAACGGTGGCGAGTTCCGTAGCAAATTCAAAAATATAACAGTTCCGCCCAGTGCAACTTTCGTCGTCACGACGCTGTTGCCGGAGCATCAGGAGATGGCGCAGCCGGGCTGTTAGCACGGCCGCGAGGATGCTGCTAGAGCCTTGATAATAAACAACTTATTCAAACTTGAGGCTTGTAATGGAGGGCCGAGTCTCAAACCATGCCCCGGATCGGGACTGGAGGGCACTACGATGTCGAAAGCAGCTTCGGTTACGAGACTGCGTCGGGGCTCTGACGACTTTCGCCGGCAGCTCGAGGGCTACGGCCTGACCACGGCCAATATCCTCTATCGGCGGCCCGACCACCCGTGGCTCCTGCAAACTTACGTCTGGCAGGACTACGATCTCTGCCCGAACTTTCCGGTGCTCAACAAATTCCTCAATTTCTGGCTGGAGACCCTTGAGGGCCCATTGCACTCGGTGACCGTGGCTCACGCCCGGCTGATCAAGCCAACGGAAATCCGCGCCATCGACGGCGAATTCCGCCTGCACTGATCGGGAATCGGGCATCGGGAATCGGGCGTCAGGTTGATTCCTGATGCCCGATACCCGATACCTGAGCCCCGAATGCGTATTGGCCCGCGGCACCCCTGGCTCGGTCGTCTGGCGTACCGGCTGGTGCTGCCGGTGTTCGAGCGCTTTTGCGCCCGCCGCAACATTCATCGCCTCGGCGGCGCGTTCGCGACCGGGCGCCTCAAAGCATTGCGCGAAAAGCTCGACCGCGGCGAGACCCTTTATCTCGGCGGCATCTGCGCCTCGGGCACGCACAATTCCGGCGTGGCGCTGATCGAGGTGAGCCGCGCCGCGGGTCCGAAGCTGATCTGCAACAACGAGGAAGAGCGCTTCTCCGGCGAGCGCCACACCACGAAATTTCCGGACCGGTCGATCGACGAGCTGGTCGCCATGTTGCGGCGCGCCAAGCTGTCGCCCGAGCGCATCGACGCCTGGTTCTCCGCCTGGGACAACGTCGCCTTCATCGCCATGATCGCGCGCGCGGTGATGGAGGAGGCGCCGGCGAGCTTCAGCCTGCCGCGCACCGCCGAGCTGCCGGCCATGAACGTGCGCAGCCTCGACAAGGGCGTGCGCATGGCGCGCGCGCTCGGCCAACGGCTCGGCTGTCCGGCGCCGGTGATCGCCATTGCGCATCACGACAATCACGCCTGGTTCTCGTTCGCCGTCTCGCCTTTTGCCAACGGCGATCGTCCGGTGATGATTGCGGCCGTCGACGGCTTTGGCGATCGCGGCGCGATCTCGACTTACGTTTGCGAGAACGGCGCGATGCGCGAGCTTTATTGCAACGACAGCCTGTGGGACTCGCTCGGCGTTTTTTACGCCGTCATCTCCTCGACCCAGGGCGGCTGGACATTGCTCTCCAGCGAAGGCCGCTACATGGGTGCCGCCGCCTGGGGCAACTACGATCGCAAGGCCAATCCGTTCTACGAGCCGCTGCGGCAGATCCTCAAACTCGCGCCGAACGGCGAGGTGTTCGTCAATCGCGACCTCGCTAACTGGCCGCGCGATTTCCGCAGGCCCTACACCGCGGAATTGGTCCGCATCCTCGGCGAACCGATCGCGCTCAAGGACATGTGGAATCCCGACGCGGTGCTGCGCGTCGAGGACATTCGCCACAAGGAAGACACGCAGGAGCGCCTCGACAAGGCCGCCGCCACGCAGATGGTGTTCGAGGATGCGCTGATCCACATCGTCGATCATCTGATCCGCGTCACCGGCAGCGATCGTTTGGTGCTGACCGGCGGCACCGCGCTCAACGCGGTCGGCACCATGCGGCTGCTCGAGCATTTCGACGAAAGCTTTTATCGGCGCGAATTCGGCCGCCGCACGCGGCTGCATGTGTGGGTGCCGCCGACGCCGAACGACGCCGGCGTGGCGATGGGCGCGGCCTTCATGGGGGCCTATCTCGTTGGCGCCGGCATCGGCGCGCCGCTCGCGCACGCATTCTATTGCGGCACGGCGCCGAGCGATGCCGCGATCCGCGACGCGCTGGCCGGCGCCGCCGACGTCGCCTGGACGCCGATCGGCGAGGTGGGAAGCGCACAAGGCCGCGAGGCGGTGGCCGATCTGATAGCCTACGTGACCGCGCAGGACGGCATCATCGCGCTTTATCAGGGCGCCGGCGAAACCGGGCCGCGCGCGCTCGGCCATCGCTCGATCTTCGCCAATCCGCGCAATCCGCAGACCCGCGAGCATCTCAATGCCCGGGTCAAATACCGCGAAGCGATCCGGCCGCTGGCGCCGATGGTGACGCGCGAGGCGGCGCTGAAATTCTTCGAGCTGTCGCCGGGCGCCGCCGACGCCGACTACAACGCCTATAACTACATGGTGCTGACCGCCCGGGCGAAGCCGCAGGCGCGCTCGCGCATCCCCGCCGTGATCCACGCCGACGGCACCGGCCGGCTGCAGATCGTGCGGCAAGAAACCGATCCGTTGACCTACGCTTATCTGAAAGCGCTCGGCCGGCGCAACGGCGAGGAGGTCGCGGTCAACACCTCGTTCAACGTCGCAGGTCCGATCGCGCAGACGCCGGCGCAGGCGGTCGAGACGCTGCGCCGCTCCAAAGGCATGGACGCGGTGGTGCTGATCGCCGAGGAAGGCCAAGCCTACGCGATGTGGCGGCCGGGGGGTGATGAGCGGTTCCCGCGCTGGTATTCCGAGTGGAAAGACCACGGACGACAGACGACGGAGGACAGATCGCAGCGTCCCGGCTTGGCGCTCATCTGACGTCTGCCTTACGTCGTTTCAACTCAGAAGAGCGCCCGCAGGGCGCGTCTCGAAGGATGTTGCTCGGAGCACGATGGTTCGAGACGCGGTGCTGGCACCGCTCCTCACCATGAGGCCGGTCGAGAGTCGCGTTCAGCTTGCGTCGGCCTGCCGCGCGATGACGGCGTTGGCTTCGCGAATGGCGCGGCCTTCGTCGCCGGTTCGTTCCAAGGCTTCGTTGGCGACTTTGGCCCAGAGCTCCTGCAGCGCCGGCGTCGTCGCCTTGTGAGTGTGCCTTTCGGCGTCGTTCGGTGTCCACGGCATGATAGCGCCCGCGTGAATGGCTGCACTGGTCGGTAGATGGTATGCCAACGCCGCCGCGTCCAGCGCCGGCGTTTCACGCGCTGCTGCGCGCGATGGAATACGGACGACGGACGACAGATGACAGACGACAGATGACAGACGACAGATGACAGATCGCCGCGGCGCGATGGCGCGATCTAATCCGTCCTCCGTCCTCTGTCGTCCGTCCTCTGTCCTCCGTTCCTAGCTCAGCACCCCGACGATCGCCCCCAGCAGGCACGTCGTCAGCGTGCCCGACACGATCGACTTCAGGCCGAGCGACATCACCTCGTCGCGCTTTTCCGGGCACATCGTCGACAGCCCCGCGATCATGATGCCGAGCGAGCCGAAATTGGCGAAGCCGCACAGGGCGTAGAGCATGATGAGGCGCGAGCGCGGGTCCAGCGCGCCGTCGGGCAGCGCCGCGAGCTGCAGATAGGCCAATAGCTCGTTCAACACGGTCTTGATGCCCATCAGGCCGCCGGCGGTGACGGCTTGCGACCACGGAATGCCCATCAGCCAGCACACCGGCGCCATGATCCAGCCGAGCGTGCGCTCGAGCGTGACCGGCGCGCCGAAAGCATCCGGCAACAGCCCGAGGATGGCGTTGGCGAGATGCACCAGCGCCACGAACACGATCAGCATGGCGACGATGTTGAGGAGGAGCGCGAGGCCTGAGCCGGTGCCCTTGACGATGGCGTCCATGGTCGAGCCCGCGACCTGCTCGACGTCGTCGAGCCTGCCGCCGGTATGCGGCCCCTTCGGATCGGGCACCATGATGAGGCTGATCAGGATCGCCGCCGGCGCGCCGAGCACCGAGCAGACCACGATATGGCCGGCGGCGTTCGGAATGGCGTTGGCGAGGATGGTGGCATAGAGCACGAACACGGTGCCGGCTATTCCGGCCATGCCGCCGGTCATCACCACGAACGTCTCGCCGCGCGACAGTTTCGCCAGATACGGCCGGATGAACAGCGGCGCCTCGACCTGGCCGACGAAAATGTTGGCGGCGGTGGACAGCCCGACCGCGCCGCCGATATCGAGAGTCTTTTCCAGCACCCACGAAAAGCCGCGCACGATCGGCGGCATGATGCGCCAGTAGAACAGCAGCGACGACAGCACGCTCATCACCAGCACCACCGGCAGCGCCTGGAAGCCGAGAATGAATTGCGCCGCCGGCTCCTTGACCTCGAACGGCGCCGGCCCGCCGCCGACATAGCCGAACACGAACGCCGTGCCGGCGCGCGTCGCCGTGGCGATGGCGTCGACCGCGTCGTTGATCCAGGCGAACACCACCTCGACCTTCGGCACCTTGAGCATGACCAGCGCCAGCGCCACGGTGACGCCAAGCGCGATGGCACTCTGCCGCCAATTCACCGCGCGGCGGTTCTCGCTGATGAGCCACGCGAACGCGATGATGGCGACGACGCCGAGGGCGGATTGAAGGGATGGCATGGAAGCTGAGGTCCCGGTCTTACGTCTTACAAGGCCGCTTCCCGTCGCGCCAAAGAATCTTTTTCGCGTTGAATCGCGCGATTTTGCTCGACGCGGCGATGCGGACGGCGTTCCGACCGAGTCTGAGCCGGCGCGAAAAGCGGCGTGTTGTCCATGACTTACGAGCGCGATCGGGCCGCCGCCGGCGATCGCCATTGACCGGCCGCAAAATTTCAGTAGCCAACAAACGACCCGCCCGGCGAAGGGCGCATTCCGGATGCGATCTGAGATGCGGGGTGGGTGCGGTGCCCGCGCGCGGTCTCGCAAACCGCTCCCGGGCGGCTTCAGGCATCATGTCCACCGGCACTATGACCGGTGCGCGGGGTGCTTCCGCTGGACTGGGACAGGAAAGCGCGGATAACGCCGCGCCGACCAAGTCCCAGGAAACCTGGCCTGGAGTCGAAAAGCCGGGGCGTAGAACCCTCGGCCAAAGCCGCGGTGGGGCGCCGAGAGGCGAGCGCGCCGAGCAGCGCAAGGCGCGCGCCACGCCTCGCAAGCGTGGCCCTTACAGTGCGCGCCTTTCGGCGCTCCGCCTCCCTTCATTTGATGGGGAGGCGAACAATAGTCGTAGCTTCCGTGCCGACAACTCGGATGCACACCGCATCGCGAGAACGAGAACGCTTTGCCCTCGCCCCTTGCGGGAGAGGACAGATCGCGCGTCGCGCGATCAGGTGAGGGTCCGAGAATCCCTGCGTTGCCGACGGCCCTCACCCGGCGTGCTGCGCACGCCGCCCTCGCCCGCAAGGGGCGAGGGCAAAGGAGAGACCTTCTCGATGGTTCAGCGATCGGTTGTAACGCTCAGGCAACGTCGGAGTCGCGAGCGTCGGACGCGTCGATTATGTTTCGCCGCGTGCAACAAGAAGGATGACGTGAGGAGGATAGGATGCGCATCCGTTTCGATTTCGGTTCGCTCACCCTCGACGCCGAGCTGCTCGACACGCCGACCGCGAAGGCGATCGCGGCAGCGCTGCCGTTGACGTGCGCGGCGCTGACCTGGGGCGAGGAGGTTTATTTCGAGATCCCGCACGAAGGGAGGGGGATCGCGCCGGAGAAAGGCGCGCGCGCCGTGGTGACGCCGGGCGAGATCGCCTATTGGCCGGACGGCAACGCCATTGCCATCGGCTTCGGCCGCACCCCGATCTCGCAAGGCGACGAGACGCGGCTGGCGAGCCCGTGCAACATCTGGGCGAAGGCGCTCGGCGACGTGAAGACGCTTGCCAAGGTCAAGGCCGGCACGAAGATCAGGGTGACGGCGGTGGATTAGGCGACCCGCCGTTGCCGATATGCGCCAGCTCGGCGGTGCGCCGCGCCAGCGAAATCAACAAGTCCCAGGCGTTGCGGATATTGACGAGCAGCAGGACAAGCGCCGCGCCGGCGAGCAGGTTGAGGCCGGCTTCGGCGTGACCGGTCAACAACAGCCACGCCACGACGCCGCCGGTGGCATAGACCAGGACCGGCACCGCGCCGTAGGCCAGGCGATCGGCCAGATCGGCCATCGCCGACCGGAAGACGCGGACGATGATAACGATGGAATAGGTCAGGCTGGCGATGGACGCGACGCCGATGATCGCGCCAAGAAGCCTCGGCCTCTGCCCGGGCACCAGCATGATCAGGCTGAGGAACAGCACGTTGCTGTAGTGGAAGACGACCGGGCTCATGAAGGTGCGCGTGCCGCCGGCACGCTCCCGCGTCATCGCCAGCGCGCCGACCGAGACGGCGACGAACAACAGCGCCACCAGCGCCGCGGCGGCGGTGCCCAGCAGCGCGTAGAATTCGTGCCAGCCGTCGAGCATGTGGCGTGGTCCTTCGACCGTCATTGCGAGGAGCCGACGGGTCCGGCCCGAAGTGGCCGGGCCGATGACAAGCGCCGCGACGAAGCCATCCAGGGCGGCGCCGCGGCGCTGGATTGCTTCGCGTCGCTCGCAATGACGGACGTTGCGTCAGCCGCGCCCGACATAGGGCATCAGGTTTGCCATCACCGTCATGAACAGCACGTTGGTGTCGAGCGGCAAGCTTGCCATGTAGATCACGGCGCGGCCGACGTCTTCGGCGGCCATGCGCGGCTCGATCATCATGCGGCCGTCGGGCTGCGGCACGCCTTGGCCCTGCACCATGCGCTCGGTCAAGGGCGTCGCCGCGTTGCCGATGTCGATCTGGCCGCAGCAGATGTTATAGGGCCGGCAGTCGAGCGAGGTCTGCTTGGTCAGCCCGGTGACGGCGTGCTTGGTCGCGGTATAGGCGGCGGCGCCCGGCCGCGGCGTGTGCGCCGAGATCGAGCCGTTGTTGATGATGCGGCCGCCGCGGGGCTGCTGCGCCTTCATGATCTTGACCGCTTCCTGGGTGCACAGGAACAGGCCGGTGAGGTTGGTGGCGACCACGGCGTTCCATTTGTCGAGCGGCATGTCCTCGATCGAGGTCGCCGGCGTGCCGATGCCGGCATTGTTGAACAGCAGATCGAGCCGGCCGTAAGCCTCCTTGGTCTTGGCGAACAGCGCCTTGATCGAGGCCGGATCGCCGACGTCGGTCTGCACCGTGAGCGCCGCGCCCGGGGTCTGCGCGCCTTCCTTGGCGACGGCGTCGAGCATGTCCTTGCGCCGGCCGGCGAGCACGACGGTGTAGCCTTCGCGCATCAGCGCCAGGGTCGCGGCGCGGCCGACGCCGGTGCCGGCGCCCGTCACGATTGCGATTTTTTCTCCGGCCATCGGTCCCTCCCGGTGTTCAACGGCTGCCGTCGTCCGCCACGGCGGACGATCCAGTACCTCCGGCGTCGCGAATTGTACACCGGGGCCGGCGTATGCCGGATAGCCGCTACAGCGTGTCAGCCGGCCGGCCGCTTCGGCGGGCCGGACCCATTGGCGGCGAGGAGGGCTACTACTACGTCACGGCGCGTCGGCGACCGCCCACGAAAAGTCGGCGTGGGTCGACTGGGCGTTGAAGATATTTTGGTCGCCGAAGAAATCGATCGGCGCCGCATAGGCCGACGGATAGTTCGGATTGGGGCCGACCAGCGCCGTGCCGTGGCAGCTCATGCAATTCGACGTGATGCCGGCGGGAATGCCGGGCGAAGTCTCGAGATAGGGATTGAAGCACACGTCCATCGTGGCGTTGCCGGGCTTAACGGTCTGATTGTAGTTGGCGCACATGGCGTAGTTGTTCCACGGCGCCGCGATGTTGGAAGGCTGATTGCTCTTGCTGCCGGGAAAGCCGTTCGGCGTGTCGGCGCCGGGCTGCCAGTAGAAGGTCTGCCAGGTCCAGAACGGGATTTCCTTGGTGTTGACGTGCATGGCGACCAGCACCGCATAGTCGCCGGCACTGGCCGGCACGCCTTGCGCCTGGGTGAACGCGGCCGCTTCGGTGGCGTCCATCTTGAACGAATAGAGCAGGCTGAGCGGGCCGTAGAGGAATGTCGTGCACGCCGTCGGTGCGACCTCCATCTTGATGTCGATTTCGGCGGCCGTCGCCTGCCGCAGCGGGCCGGAGCCGTTCGGATCGATCAGCACGCATGTCGTCCAGGTGTTGGGCGTCGGATTGGTGGAATTGGTCGCGCCGGCCGGCCCCTGCCACAGCGGCTGCGGCGTCAGCCCGGTGGCCTTGACCAGGCTGAACACCGGCTTGGTCTCGATGGCGCGCGCCGGGAATTCGTTGATGGCGCGGTTTTGTCCGGTGGTATTCTGCGGCCACGCTTGATTGAGGCTGTTGAGGCTCGCGCCCGAATTGTAGGTGAACGTGCCGCCGCCCGGTCCGCCCTGCGGCGTCACGATGAAGGTCGCGGCTTCAGGATCGAACTTGTTGAAGGAGACGATATTGGCCGGCGGCGGCACCGCCGCCAGCGTCTTGACGTGGCGGAACTGCGCCGGCGACACGAACGAATTCAGCACGCGCGGGTGCGGCGCCAGCAGAGCCTGCGGCCCCAAGGCAACGAGGCCTTGGCTCTGCGGGAAGACGTCGTTGCTGCCGTACCAGGTCTCCCATACCGGCAGGCTGACGCCTGGCTGGCTCGCCGGCGTGGTCATGCCGGCCCACAGGCTCCAGGCGTGACCGCGCATGGCGGCGGTATCGCCGTTGTTGATCCAGCCGTTGATGGTCGCGGCGTCGGTCGGGAAATTGAAGCCGTTCGGAATCGGCTGCGGCACGACGACGTTTTGCGCCAGCGCGCAGGCGCAGGCGGCGAGCAACGCGGTGGCGCAGGCAAAGGCGCGATCGGCGATCCGCATGAGAGTGCACTCCCTCGTTCAAGGTTGAAAGCCGGTGTCGATCCAGTTCCGGTAGGTATCGAGCCAATCCTGCGGCCACGGGCCGTCGGGCGGCATCGCCTTGGCGCTCAGTTTGGCGAAGACGATGCGGGCGTTGCCGTGATCGGCGAAGCCGAAGCTCGCCGCGGCGTCGCACATCCAGGTGGCGTCGCCGAGCTTGATGCGCTTGCGCGCCATGCAGGCGACGTCGCCGGGCCGGAATTTCGGCTGGATGTCGCGCGCGTAGCTGCCGACGGTCGAATCGCCCGGATCGTCCGGATCGTCTTGCGTCATTGTCGCCCCAGACGCAGTGTCGGGAGCGCAGTCTATGGCGATCGCCGCGGCGACGCAACCTTCGATAGTTTATTTTTGAAGCGCACCAATCGTCGCAGCCCGGCGGCCGCGTCAGCCCGCCAGCGCCACTTCCTGGTCCGGGCTGCTGACGCGGTAGTTCTCGGGATGGGCCAGCCGGGCGTTGATCTCGCTCGCGGTGCCCGGCTTGCCGAAGCGGTAGCCCTGCATCGAATGCACGCCGGCGGCGCGCAGGAACAGGTGCTGCTCGGCGGTCTCGACGCCCTCGGCGGTGACCTTCATGCCCAGCCCGCGGCCGAGGCTGACCACGGCGTGCACGATCGCGGCGGCGTCCGGCGCCTTCTCGATCGAGCGCACGAAGCTCGAGTCGATCTTGAGCTTGTCGAACGGAAAGCGCCGCAGATAGAGCAGGCTCGAATAGCCGGTGCCGAAGTCGTCGAGCGCGAAGCGCACGCCGATGGCTTTGAGGCGCAGCATCGACAGCTCGGCGGTGTCGAGGTTGCCGAGCAGCGTGCTCTCGGTGAGCTCGAGCTCCAGCCGGTTGGCGTCGAAATCGGTCTCGGTGAGGATGCGTTCGACCACTTCGACGAAATCGGAGCGGCGGAATTGCAGCGGCGAGACGTTGACCGCGATGGTGAGGTTGGGCCAGGCGCGGCCGTCGAGGCAGGCGCGGCGCAGCATCCATTCGCCGAGATCGATGATCAGGCCGGAATGCTCGGCGATCGGGATGAATTGCGACGGCGGGATCGGCCCGATGGTCGGATGGTTCCAGCGCGCCAGCGCCTCGACGGCGACGATCTTTTCGCCGCTGGCGTTCATGATCGGCTGGTAGGCGGCGTTGAGCCCATCGTTCTTGATGGCGTAGAGCAGGTCGCCTTCGAGCAGCTTGCGGTTGGACAGGTCGGCGTCCATCGCCGCGTCGTAGATGCAGGCGCGGTTGCGGCCTTCGTTCTTGGCGCGATAGAGCGCCATGTCGGCGTAGCGCAGAATGTCGGCGGCGTCGCGGGCGCGGCGGTCGATCACCGCGATGCCGATCGAGGCGCCGATGATGATGTTATGGCCGCTGATCATGTACGGCGCGCAGACCGCGGCGATGATGCGGCCGGCGAGGGCCTGCAGCGAATAGGAGTCCGAGGCGCAGGTGGTGATGATGGCGAATTCGTCGCCGCCGAGCCGCGCCACCAGATCGTCGCCGCGCATGATGCGGGAGAGCCGCTGGGTGACGTTGAGGATCAACTCGTCGCCGATGTGATGGCCGAGCGTGTCGTTGACGTCCTTGAAGTGGTCGAGATCGATGTAGAACACCGCGGCGGTCGGTCCGCCGCCGCGCACCGCGTTGATCGTGTTCTCGAGCCGCTCGCCGAAATAGATGCGGTTGGGCAGACCGCAGACCGGATCGTGCAGGGCGAGGTGGCGAAGCTGCGATTCGCCTTCCCTGATCTCCTCGGCGGTGCGGCGCATGTAGCGCAGCACGAGCCCGACGAGCAGCGCGAAGCCGCCGAGCGCCACCGCGATGAACGGCAGCACGCTGCCGAGAACGGTGCCGCCGGGACGCGTCGGCCGCCAGGCGAGGCGCGCCACCGGCTCGCCTTGGGTGCCGGCGAGCGTGATGGCGTATTCGTCGGCCGGCACCGGCGCGGCGTCGATCAAGTGCAGGTCCGTCAGTTGCAGGCGCTGGGCAATGTTGTGCAGCAAATCCTCGCTGAGGAATTTGACGGACAGCACGATCGGCGCGTTGGCGTTGCCGGAGGCCAGGTCGTCGTCGGAGCCGATCGCCGCGGCGGCGACGAAAGCAGGCCGACCCATGAAGCGCTCGATCAGCGCCGCGCTGCGGCCGGGCCTTGCCGGATCGGCGTCGGCGACGAGCGGCACCGTGTGCAGCGGCACCGCGGCGAGGCGCCCGCGCAGCAGATCGAGGATCGGCGCGAGCTGCGTGGACAGCTCGGCGGCGCTGGTTGCGGCGGAGCTGCGGAGCAGGGAGTATTCGATGCGATCGGAGCCGTCGACGATGACGACGACGTC
>JASHQO010000277.1 GCA_030039105.1 Xanthobacteraceae bacterium | reverse complement strand
GCACGGCATCGGCATGCTGGCGATCGGCGGCACCTCGGACGAAGCGCTGCAAGCGCACGCCGCCAACTGGGGCGTCTACGAGGAGACCGCCCGCGCCCACGGCAAGATCGCGGACCGTGGCAAGTGGCGCATCGTCACCTTCGCCCACGTCGCCGAGAGCCGCGAGCAGGCCCGCGCCGACATGGCGTTCGGCCTCGACGACTTCAAGCGCTATTTCGCCGAGGTCGCCACCTTCCCCATCGTGCCCTCCGACATCGCCGGCAACCCGGTCGATTATCTGGTGGCATCCGGGATCGCCTGCGTCGGCACGCCGGACGACTGCGTCCGCCATTTCGAGCGGCTGTGGCGCGGCTCGAACGGCGGGTTTGGCGGCGTGCTGTTGCTCGCCCACAACTGGGCGAGCTGGGAAGCGACCAAAAAGAGCTACGAGCTGATGGCGCGCTACGTCCATCCGCACTTCCAGCGCAACGCCAACGCGCTCCGCCAATGGAGCTACGACGACGCCAAGTCGAAATACGCCAGCGCCGGCGAGCAGTCGCGCGCCGCGGTGCAGGCGGCGATCGACAAATATCAGGCCGGCAAGGCTTGAACCTTCAGCGATCGGCCCGCGGCTGACTTTTTCCCCGATCATGGAATCCGCGATCGTGGTGTCGAAGGTCGATCCGAAGACCATCCCGCGGACGGCCCCGTCCGTGACCTGACGGCCGCACGCGCTGTGCGCGAGCACGGTCGGGCCTGCGCCGGGCGTGCGACATCCTTCTTTACGACCGCCGGGGAACCACGGCGGACCCCAAACATTGAGCCTGCAGGTGGCACGGTCGCGGGGCTGGCGGCCGGGCCTTGCACGCATGGAGAACGATATGAGATCGAAACTGATGGCAGGCGTTGCCGCGCTCGCGCTCTCGACCTGTACGATCCTCGCCAGTGCCGCCCCCGCATCGGCCCAACGCTGGGGTTGGCACGGTGGCTGGCGTGGTGGCGGCTGGGGTTGGGGCGGCGCGGTTGCGGCCGGCGTGATCGGCGGCGCCGTGGCGGCGGCCACCTCCCCGCTCTGGGCCCCCGGCTATTACGACTATTATTACGGCGGCGGCTATCCTTACGCGCCGTATGGCTACACCTACGCGCCGGGCTACACTTATGCACCGGCGGCGGCCGTCACTGTCGCGCCAGGCCCGGCGGTGGCGCAAAACAACGACGTCGCCTACTGCCAGTCGCGTTACCGCTCGTACAATCCGTCGACCGGCATGTTCCTCGGCTACGACGGCCAGTACCATCCCTGCCCATAGCGCCTACTTCAACCGTCATCCTGAAGTGCGAGCCCACGGGTCCGGCCCGAAGTGGCCGGACCGATAATAAGCTCCGCGAGCCTCGAAGGATGCGGCCCGGCCGCCGCCCTTCGAGGGCCGCTTCGCCGCCATCTCAGGGTGACGGAAAAACGTTGGAGCTTCTCGCTTCGATCTGAAGCGGCGCTGCTCTAGACTGACCGCGGGGACGCGCTGCCATGGCGGGAGGCGCCCGTGGTCGAATTTTCACGACGGAAATTTTTGCATGTGACGGCAGGAGGCGGCGCAACGCTCGCGGCAGCGCCGCACGTTGCGCGGGCCGATGCTTATCCGTCGCGCTCGGTGCTGCTCTTGGTCGGCTACGCCGCCGGCGGGCCGACCGACATCTGCGCGCGGCTGATCGGCGACTGGCTGTCGAAGCGGCTCGGCCAGCAATTCGCCGTCGAGAACCGCTCCGGCGCCGGCAGCAATATCGCCACCGAAGCCGCCATCCACGCCGACCCGGACGGCTACACGCTGCTGCTGCTGACATCGTCGAACTGCATCAACACGACGCTCTACAGCAAGCTGCCGTTCAATTTCATGGAGGGTATCGCGCCGATCGCCGGCATCATGCAGGCGCCCTCGGTGCTCGAGGTCAATCCGCAAGTCCCGGTCAAGACCGTCGCCGAGTTCGTCGCCTACGCCAAGGCCAATCCCGGCAAGGTCAATGTCGGCACCGCCGGTAACGGCAGCCCGCCGCACATGTTCGCCGAACTGTTCAAATACATGGCCGGCGTCGACCTGACCGTGGTCGGCTACCGCGGCGGCGGACCGGCGCTGGTCGATCTGCTCAGCGGCCAGTTGCAGGTGATGTTCGAGGGCATCACCTCCTCGATCGGCTATCTGCGCGCCGGCAAGCTGCGGCCGCTCGGCGTGACCTCGGCGAAGCGCAACGCGGTGCTGCCCGACGTGCCGCCGATCGGCGACACCGTGCCGGGCTACGACGCCACCGGCTGGTTCGGCCTCGGTGCGCCGAAAGGCACGCCGAAGCCGATCATCGACCTCTTGAGCCAGGAAATCGCTGCCGGCCTCGACGATCCGACGATGAAGGCGCGCATGGCCGACCTCGGCGCCGAGCCGATGCCAATGGGGCCGGACCAGCTCGGCAAGCTGCTCGCCGACGAAACCGAGAAATGGGGCAAGGTGATCCGCGCGGCGAATATCAAGCTCGATTGAGAGGCGCGGCGAGCGGCACCATGTATTCCGTCACCCTGCGGCGGCCGCGAAGCGGCCCTCGAAGGGCGACGGCAACCAAGTCGGCTCTAGCCGACTTGGTCACTTAAAACGATCGAAGTCGCTTGGCGATTTCGATCGGCGCCGCGGCCGCAGCCTTAACTGGTGCGGAGTGTGATCCGTCATCCTCAGGTGCGAGCCAACGGGTTTCAATTCGGATCGGATTTTTTCAACCGTAGCCCGGCGCCCTCAGCCAGCTTCGGCCGCGGTCGCGGCAGCGGCACCACATCCAATGGCTGAGCGGCTTCGTCGCTGTCGTCCGCCTCGGCCGTAGCGGAGGGCGCCGCGTTTTGCTCCGCGGCCTGCGGCGTCGTCTCGGCCTGCGCCACCGGCGGCTCGCGGACGTCCCATTCGCAGAGCTTGTAGTTGTTGCGGCGCTCGGCCAGGTCGAGGTGGATGTGCTCCTCGTGATTGCCGTCGGAGCCCGGGCCGAGCACGGTGGCGAAGCGGGCGCAGACGCTGGCCTTGATCGCCTCGCGCCAGGTCTTGTCGACGTTCACGTCGGTCAGGGTCAGCGCGCGGCCGTCGGCGAGCTTGAACAGGCGCACGTCGATGGCGTTGGCGCGGCCGTGCTCGCTCAAGGCGGCGCCGCGCACCCGGTTGCGGCCGCGGCATTCGTAAGAGTCGAAATTGTCGAGCACGCGCACCGCCGAGCCGAGCTTTTGCGTCAGCGGCGCGACGTCCTCGCGCACCCAGTGCGCCAGCTCCTCCGCCATCGGACAGCGCAGCACGCCGGCCGGCGTGACCGTGACCTTGTTCTGGTCCGGCAGGATGATGGCGTCGAGATGCACGGCGTCGGCGGCGCCACACTCGCCCGCCCCGACCAAGGTCGGGATCGGCTGGAACACGGCGATTTTCTGCAGCCGCACCTGGCAGGCCGACGGCGCCGACGGCGCCGCCGCAGCGGCATTGTCCTCGGGGAAGGCGGCATAGACTTCCTGCGGCGGGGCAAAACCTTCGGGGATGACGACCGGCTGCGGTGCCGACGCGTGCGGCACGCCGTGCTCGGCCTTGACGCGTTTGGGCTGTGGCACCAACGACAATTGCGCCGCCGCCATATCGGTTATGCAGAGCAACAGGCCCAGCGCGGATAGCGCCAGGGCAGCCCGCACGCCGCAAATCTTCACGCCACGCCTCTCAAGCCCCGCTGTGGGCGACGCCACCCCCGGGGCACCAGCTTTAAGCAGGCGCCCCGCCGGCATTCAAGCGAAACGCTATGGCGCGGGTGAGACCGAAATAAGAAGTCGGCCGACCGCCGCGGCGGTAAGCACTCTTTGCGTCGGCAGCGCACGCGGCTAACCTATGAGCAAAGACAAGCCCTTGGGAGGCGACACATGCTCGGGCTGATGCAGGACTGGCCGCTGCTGTGCAACCGCATCCTCGATCATGCCGCGACCTATCACGCCGAACGGCAGGTGATCAGCCGCTCGATCGAAGGCCCGTTCCACACCACGACCTACGACACCGTGCGAAAGCGCGCGCTGCGGGTGGCGCAGCGGCTGGAGCAGGACGGCATCAAGCCCGGTGACCGCATCGCGACCTTGGCCTGGAATACCTGGCGGCATCTCGAAGCCTGGTACGGCATCATGGGCGCGGGCGCGGTCTATCACACCATCAATCCACGGCTGTTTCCCGACCAGATCGCCTGGATCGTCAACCATGCCGAAGACCGCATGGTGCTCACCGACCTGACCTTCGTGCCGCTTCTGGAAAAGCTCGCCGACAAGCTCAAGCCGGTCGAGACATACGTGGTGCTGACCGACGCCGCGCATATGCCGGCGACCACATTGAGAAACGCGATCCCCTACGAGCAATGGATCGCCGCGGTCGACGGCGACTTCGCCTGGAA
>JASHQO010000276.1 GCA_030039105.1 Xanthobacteraceae bacterium | reverse complement strand
GACAACCGAGCATCCCCACGTCGAGTGATGCTGGCAGGGGATAGCCACGGGTGTGCGTTCCGACGGGTTGTATAATGAGCCCATGGAGTACGTGCAGAGTCGGCACATCGGCGACATCCTCAAGGACAAAGAACGCAACATGAGGATCAACAGCGCCGATCCGGTGGCCCTGCACGGCTTCACCCAGGTCCCGAATTTCATCCTGCGTCATGCCGACCTCTCGATCGGTGCCAAGACCATCTACGCGCTGCTGCTCAGCTACGCGTGGCACAATGATCTGTGCTTCCCTGGGCAGGACCGCTTGGCCAAGGATGTCGCCATGGGGGTGGCCAGTGTCAATCGCTTCATCAAGGAGTTACAGGCTTGCTCGCTGATCGAGATCACCCGGCGCGGTCAGGGCAAAACCAATTTCTATACAATCAACTTCGTGGTCAAGCGGCGGGGACAGAAGTCCTGATTTCCACCGGTGGAAATCAAGAATTCCATCGGCGGAAGGCCGGGTTTCCGCGGGCGGAATTCACTCAATGGAAGAATACGCATCTAACAATACTCAGAAGAAAAATACCCAGATGCAAAATGCATTTTCAAGGAAAGGGAAGACGGGACCCCGGCGTTCGGTGGTTATGATCGCTGATCCATCGATCCTGACAACCCCGCCTTATGCCCCGCCTTTACGGTAAGGCGGGGTCGGCGTGCACCATGATGTGCAATGACGCGCCATGTCGGGTCGCGCGCGTCGGGCTACCCGCCCGACTCCGTGTCTTTTCGACGCTCCGCTGGGGCTCCGCGCCGACTGCAGCCGCCTCGCACGCGTTGTGGGCATCGCGCGCGTGGCGGCCTTGCCCTCGGCTCGCTGGGGCTCGCATCGGGAAAGACCCGGAGTCGGGCAGGTATACCAAGGGTAAGTAGTAGCCAGGGAAGGGGATAGCGGCTACGGAGGGAAAGCAGCGCCGACGCGCGCGACCCGCAGTAAGTTTGTTCGAGGTTTGGCCGGTTCGCAGCGATTTTGCGCCGAAAAGTCGCTCGATCGCGAGATCGAGCGAAATGATTTTTGCATTCTCGAAGTTTTTGATTTTAGCTGATTCGTCGCGACAGACTTTAGATTTTGCCTGTCAGCGAGACCAAATACATTTTCGTGAATGTCCCAGCGGTATCCACGTTGTTGCCCCTCTGATAACTGAAGCTCAAGGCAAGATGACCCTCTTGATCGAGATTGTAGGCTAGGCTGCTATCCCACCAAGAAATCCCTCGCCCGGAGTAAGGCTCATAGGCGAGCCAATAAGTCATTGTTGGAACAAAGTGCGCCCAGAAATCAGAGGTTCCCGAGTAGAGGCGCAATGTTACTTGGGGGCCAACCGGTAGAGCTTCTGTCTGGCTGTTGAACGCAGTGATTTGCTTCTTTCCTGTGACATCGACGTATTGAGCCAATATTTCGGGATCGATGCGGAACAGCGCGGCTGTGCCCGGTATTGGGATGGGTGCGTGAATCCCAATGGTCCCGTCATAATAGACCGGTATCCACTCTGCGATAACGTTGGCACTGGTTGTGTTCTTGATATTGTCGTCTACTGCGCCAGCTCGCAGGCGGAAATAGTTTGCTGAATAGGCATTCGAATTCAATGGCGCATTGATTACACCGTACTGCAGAAATCCACCAAAGCCTATTTGATTGGCATTTGAACTGGCTTGAGCTGCGGCCGAGTTAGTGACTTTGTCTACCGATGTATACACTCCCGTGCTGAAAACGTTGGGGCCGCTGGCAGCAGGCGCGTAAATCAGTGCTGCCGTGCCAATAGCGCTCCAGGTTGTATCGCGTTTTATCTGGTCGTCACTATAGGAAAGCAGAGCGCCAGTAGCGTTTTTTACAGCCTGAGGACAGCCGCCCAGATCAATATCCGTCCAGCTCTTGCGCAAGGTAAATCCCAACCCTGGGCAACCTCCAAAAATATTGCTCGTGGAACTAGCCGCTCCGGTCGCCGAGGTGTTGCCGCTGCCGGCGCCCGGTGTCGTGGCCGGAGCCGCCGACGGCGTTGCTGCTTTAATGATTTTCGGTGTTGCTGCCGCGCCCACAGCGTTCGACGGCACCGGCCGACTGTGTTTTTTCAAAAATTTTGCTCGATCTGCGTCGGACAGCTTCGACCACATCTGATCTATTTCCGAGAGATTACTCGTCGGCTCGGCGGCGAATGCGTGCAGACAAAATGCTAACGTCGCTACCCCTGCACAACCCAGTTTGAACGCGTACATGACACAATCCTCAACTCATGCCTCAACTCGTGGCGGGACTCGGATCTGCTTTCTGCTGACTAGCGTTCGGTGACGCCGCCTTAGGCTGGGCGTTTGGCGGCGTCACCTTCGGCAAAGCATTAGTGACCACCTGGGTTACATCCGAGACCTTTGTGCAGTTGGTAAGGGCTCCCACAGGGAGTACCACGCCGCGCCATTGGCGCTTGTCGATCGCCCAGCGCAGAATGTCCTTGGACTCAAAATCGTCGTACCCCAGGCTCTGAAGCGTCGTAGCGTCCGTGAGCTGCTCGTTCGGCTCTAACTGCAATATCACGCTGTAAACCAGCTGTTTCGGAGTAGACGGCGTTGCAGTCGACGGCGTTGGAGTAGACATCGGGGCAAGAGCGCTCATCAAGGTGGGCGTGGCCCCCGGCGCTGTCTGGAAGGCAATTGTTTTCTGTTGCTGGCCAGACGGCGCTAAATATTTGCCGATGAACGCCTCAAGGAAATCGGCCCCGGCGTAGCCCGCTGCGGCGAAACCAAGCAGGACATGCCAATCAGGCGCTCCCGTTGAACCACTCGCGAGATAAATTAGCGCCGCTGCCAGGCCAACCAAAAGTCCGACGATCATGCTGACGACAAGCCGAGCAGCTTGAAACAGATCACTTGAGCTAACACCTTGAGATTTGGCGTCATCGGACATCGTCTTCAATCCAACGACTGCGCGGGCGCCCTGTCCAAGAAACCCCATAAGCGCGCCAAGCACCAATGTAACTAACATTTGGACTGCGGATTCCATGACGCCCCCCAAGAAAGCCCCCTCAAAAAGATAGTTGCATATCTCAGGTGAGGAGTCTGTGTCTTTCTCGCCACACGTGTGTGTAAATTTGAACAATACAACCCCGTTTTTAGGCTCAGCAAATAAACTTGGCGATTGACAAGAAATTTGTTCGTTTTTTGCTCCAGAAATTCAACGTTCACGTGGAATCCTATGGCTCAGCAACGCCATTTTTGCTTCGCACAATATCTTTTTTACGAAACGTTTTAGGGGAGTTGTCAACGTCGGCTTTCGGACGGTGGTGTGCTAGCATATTGGCATGAGCAAATTGTTGGAAGAGGCCATTCAGCGGCTGCGCCAGTTGCCGGAGCCGATGCAGGACACGGCCGCCCGCACGGTCATTCGCCAGCTTGAAGAGGAACCCGAGCCGGGCGACCGCGAGGCGGTCACCGCGGGTCTGGAGGACTACCAGCGCGGCGATTTCGTCACACTCGACCAATGGCGGCATGACATGGGGCTTGCTGATCGCTAACCGCGCCAAGCGCCAACTGCGTCGGCTCTCGACCGGCGAGCGCGACAGCATCGACACGGTATTTTCTCAGCTGTGCGCCGATCCATTCCACGGTGACGTGAAAGTTCTCCGCGGTCTCGGCACCCTACGCCGCCGCGTCGGCGATTGGCGCATCCTGTACACGCTCGACGACGCCAAGAAGATCATCATCGTAACCGCGGTCAAACGCCGCGGATCGAACACGTACTGATACCGGCCGCGTTCAATTCCCTGTCTTGGCGACCCGGCCGCTCGGCCGGCACGCTCTATCGCGCGGGGCGCGCGACCGAGCCGCTCTGCGTCTCGGCCCTCCGGGTGACGATCGTTGTCGCTTCATCATGCGCCCCTCGTCGGGGGCAGTCGGTCCCGGGTCCCGCCGCATGCGGCGGCGCGATGCTGACCCTCCTGCGGCTGCCCTGTTGAACCGATCTTGGGGCGCGCGAATGGGCGCGCTGATTTGCCCTGCGGCGCCCGCCCATACGCTGCACTTCGTCTTGGTAGAATTTATAGCTCCCGCATTGATTATCGCGCGTCCGGGCTTGCGGCCGTCAATGCGACCCGCTGCGCGGGCGGCCTTCGGCCGGCATTGACCGCCGCGCCGGACGCGCACCCGTGAACCCGTCGGCTCCGGGGGAAATGTCGCTGTTGTCCCACCAGGGGAAACGATCCCCGAAAGGGGTCGCTCTCCCCTGCTTTGGCTGCCCCGGCCGGTACAACCAGGCGGTACAATCGATAAGGCCGCCATCTCAACTGAGATCGTGGTCGGATCGAGCCGGCGGTGAGCGGGGGGTTCGGCAGTCAATTCTCACGACGCACATCAGAGAAGCGACGCCATGTAGCCCCGGTGCACCCCGTGGAATGGGGTGCTGCCAGCATCACGTTCCAACTGAGATGCGCACGGCACACCGGCTCGCTTTCGCCTATGACACCATCAGGCCAGCCGGTCGCTATCGGTGCCCACACCTTGGGTGGACCCGTGGTTCTCGATGCGGACGAGCGCCGCCGCCATCTCTACATCGTCGGCCAGACCGGCACCGGCAAGAGCACGCTGCTCCTCAACCTGATCGAGCAGGATTTGGCCAATGGCGAAGGCATCGCACTGCTTGACCCGCATGGGGATCTCGCTGAAGCCGTGCTCACGCGCGTGCCTCGCGCCCGCAGCAACGACCTCGTCTACCTTAATCCGGCCGACCTGGCATTTCCGATCGGCTTCAATCCCCTTTCGCAGGTGCGCGACGACCTGAAAGCCATCGTCGCCGACGGCATCGTCTCCGCGTTCCGCCACATCTGGGCCGACAGTTGGGGCCACCGACTCGATTACATTCTCACCAACGCGGTGCGCGCCTTGCTCGACGTGCCCGGTGCCACCCTGCTCATGCTGCCCCGCCTGCTGGTCGACGACGGATTCCGCGGTCGCATCGTCGGCAACCATGTCGCTGATCCGATTGTCCATTCGTTCTGGGTCAACGAATACGCCGGCTACAGTCCCAGCTTTCGCACCGAGGCTATCGCACCCATTCAGAACAAGATCGGCAAGGTCCTCATGGCGCCGAGCTTGCGCAACATGCTGGCGCAGCCGCGCAGCACCATCACGTTGCGGCGCCTGATGGATGAAGGCGCGATCGTCATTTGCAACTTGTCCAAAGGCAGTCTCGGCGAGAGCACTGCGCATTTGCTCGGTGCGCTGCTGACGACCTCGCTGGCCCAGGCGGCGATGTCTCGCGCCGATGCTCCCCCATCCGATCGGCGCGTATTCCACCTCTATGCCGACGAATTTCAGTCGTTCGCGACCGACAGCTTTGCCCTCATCCTGTCCGAGGCGCGCAAATACGGCCTCACCCTGACGCTCGCCCACCAGTATCTCAATCAGCTCCCCGACCAGCTGCGTTCGGCGGTGTTCGGCAACGCCGGGTCGGTTGTCGCCTGCCGGTCCGGTGCCGAGGACGCCGCTATCCTGGCGGCGCAGATCGGGCTGAACAATCCCGACGCCCTGCTCGACCTCGCCAACTATTCCGCCTGGGCAAGACTGTTGCGCCGCGGCGCGCCGACCTCTCCCATTCCCATGCAGCTCTACGACGCCCCGCGTGAGCGCCGGCCGGACCCGCACCGCCTGGTCGAGATCAGCCGGCACCGTTTCGGCCGGCCGCGGTCGGCGGTCGAAGCTCGCATTCGCCGCTTCTTGTCCGGTTGATTGTGTGGATTACATGCGCTCATAGGTTGACTCTCCTAATAGTTGCAGATCAATTTTCTGCCCGCAAGAAAGTTTCTGAGGGAATTTCCATGCGGGTCACCATCGATCATCGCGAAGTCGCGTCGGGCGTCCTGAGCAATCACAAGGATTGCTACGTCGATTGCACTGTCAATTTTTCCGAAGAAGAGCAAGCCATCATCAAGGCCCGCGATCTTTATCGTCAAGGCTTTTCGGTGCGGACCTCGACGCCGCTGCCGAGCCAAACCGCCCTGTTCGGCGCCGGCCTGATGCGTCCGATCGGCATCGTCATGATGGTGGTCGGGGCCATTTGGGGCATTGCCGGCGGCGGGACGCCGACCGGCTTGTTGTTCTTCGTCGGGCTTGGCCTTGTGGTCTACGGCTGGCTGCGCGTGCGCAAGCAGGATGACCGACTTGAGAACAGTGAGCAGGACGTCACGGTCAAACAACTGCTCGGCAGACCCACTTTCACCGTACATGCCTGGAACCCGGCCGCCGCCAAGGGCATCGAGCAAGACATCCGCGACAACCTCGTCGGGCTCAAAAGCCTGATCCAGAACAGCGCCGAGCTGCAGACCACCCAGACGTTCGAGCTATGAGCATCGAGGACTGGCTGCGCTGGCCGACCAAGTCGACCGATCCCGCCGCCAATGCCGCGATTGCGGTCTTCCTGGCGCTGGTCGCCATCATGCTGGTGGTCATCGGCGGCATGATCCTGCTGCCGGTCGTCGCCGTTCTCGGCATCGCCAAAGCCGTGCATTGGTACGTCAACCGGCCGACGCCGACCGACCAGCTCTATGGCCAGGCGCAACAGCGCACGGTGACGGCCAATTTCCCCGACCCCGATCAGTACCTCGACGCCTATCTCGATCGCTTTCTCGACGCCATCCGCGATGCCCTGCCGGCTTACAGCATTTATCGGACCATGGCGCACATCGCCAAGGAGCTGTACGAGCAAGAGCACCTCAACAATCCCCTGCCCCCGATCGCCGCCGCCAGCGCCATCGAGGAGGGCCGCTACCGGGACCAGCTTATCGCCCATCAGCGCAAGACCGCCGACGCGCCGCGCACGCTCGAAGTCTTCAATGCGGCGCTGGCGAAATCGAATTTGGACATGATTGCCGAACTGCCGCCGATGGCGATGACGACCCGGGAGGAGTTCGCCAAATGCGACGACATCGACGCCTTCGCGACGTTCCCAGTCTTGGATGTCGTTCCCGATGCCGGCCGCGCCGTCGCGCGCACGCTCTATCCGTTCTTTCGCGAAGACGTGGAAGAGCTCGGGCTGTTCAGTCAGCTCCGCAAGCAGCTCGACCGCAATTTTCATGATGCTTCTGCATCAAGCCGAGATTTGTTGATGCCGGATCAGCATCCCGGTTCGGCCGCCGAGATCGTTTCGACCTATCTCGCCGGCACGCCGCTGGAGCCGCTGTTCTATGCTCCTGTCCCTTTCTCGTTCACCGATCGCCAACGCTACGAGCACATGCATATCGTCGGCGGTTCGGGACACGGCAAAACGCAGCTGTTGCAGCGTCTCATTCTCAATGACCTGCAGCGGTCCGATCCGCCCGCGCTGATCATCGTCGATAGTCAGGGCGAGATGCTGCGCAAGATCGAGCGCTTGGCGGCGTTCGCCGATCAGCTTACCGACAAACTGGTCATCATCGACCCGGAGGACGTCGAGCATCCGCCCGCTTTGAATATGTTCGATACCAACAATGCGCGGCTTGCCGACTACTCGCTCGCGCACAAGGAGCAGATCGAAGCCGGCGTCATCGAGCTCTACAACTACATCTTCGCCGCCATCGCGGCCGAGATGACCAGCCGCCAGAGCACCGCCTTTACCTTCGTGACGCGTCTCATGCTGTCGATGGGCAATGCGACCATCCATACGCTGCGCGAACTCATGGAGGACCCGGCGCAGACCATGGAGCAAAGCGCCTTTGCGGCGCAGATCGAAAAACTCGATCCGACCTCGCAGGCGTATTTCCGCAATCAGTTCTTTACTCGCCGCTATGCCGATCTCCGGCAGCAGATTGCCCGTCGCCTCTATAGTGTGGTCAGCGTGCCGAGCTTCGATCGCATGTTCTCCTCGAAGGTGAACAAGCTCGACATGTTCGACGCCCTCCAGAATGGCAAGGTCGTTCTGATCAACACCAGCAAGGCGCTCCTGAAATCCGATGCATCCGCGTTGTTCGGCCGCTATATGATCGCGCTGACCATCAAGGCGGCATTCGAGCGCGTCGCGACCGAGCAGCGGGCGCCGGCTTTTCTATTCGTCGACGAGGCGGCCGAATATTTCGACGAGAATGTCGAGACGCTGCTGTCGCAGGCCCGCAAATTCAACCTCGGCGTGGTGATTGCGCATCAGCACCTCGATCAGCTTTCGACCGGGCTGCGATCCTCGGTCGCGGCGAACACAAGCATCAAGCTGGCCGGGGGTGTGTCCGACAAGGATGCCCGAGGGCTGGCACCGGATATGCGCACCAGCGCGGACTTCATCACCTCGATGAAAAAGCACGACCGTTCGACCGAATTCGCCTGCTACGTCCGCAACTACACGAATAACGCCGTGCGGCTTGAAATCCCGTTCGGCTCACTGGAGCGGTCACCGAAGATGTCGGCGGCGCAACACGCCGACCTGATCGAACGCAACCGCGAACGTTACGCGATCCGCCGCGACCAACCGCGTCCGGCCGCGGACGATCCCGGCCAATCGCCGCCAGCCGCGGCCGCATCCACCGCGGCTGGGCCTGAGGCGGTCGCGAGTTCGAGTGACGCCGAAGATTGGCGATCCTGATCTGAAACGAAGGAGGCTGAAATGGGATTGGAGAAACTGCCGAGCCAGCCGGGCTCGGAGCGCAAAGGTGAGATGGAAACCTGTCCGCGATGCGACGGCAGCGGCAAAGCATCCAACAACGACCCATGCGGTCGCTGCCGCGGTACCGGAAAATTGCCGAGCGGCCGATAGGTCGACTGTTTCGTTTAAGCGTTTGCGATGCGCAGCAGCACGACGCATTGCGCAAGGATCAAATCTTTTGCTGTCGCGAGGCTGGCAGAATGTTCATTGGTATAATCGATGCATGCAACCAGCTGCAGCCGCTCCGCACATCAATCGCAGGCCACGGTTCCGCCGTGCGTCGGAACCGCCGCGATTTCGTGTTACCGATGACGATGTTGAGATCGTGCGGCTGCTCGCGTGCCACCGCTTCTTGCGATCGACCCATATCGCAGCACTCGTCGGCCGTTCGCTCGATCGCGTCAACGATCGGCTTTCGCGGCTTTATCACGCCGGCTATCTTGACCGGCCGCGGGCGCAACTGGACTATTATCCGAGCTCCGGATCGGCCCCGATGGTGTACGCGCTCGCCGACCGGGGCGCCCGGCTTTTGATCGAGCGGGACGGCATCGAATTCGCCAACGTCGAGTGGAGCCGCAAGAACCGCGAAGCCGGCCGGCCGTTCATCGAGCACCAACTCGAAATCATGGACTTTTATGTTGCCCTGCAATGTTCGGTGCAGCAGCGCACCGATGTACGACTCATTCATCCGGGCGAGTTGATTGAGAGCTTTCCGGATCAGCGCGTCAATGTTCGCAGTCCGTTTGGGCTTCGCGCCCGACTGGTTCACGCGGGCGTCGCACAGGAGATCGCGGTCATACCCGACCTTTCGTTCGGCCTGTTGTTTCCGGACCGCTCGCGACGCTGCTTCATGGTCGAGATCGATCGCGGCACCATGCCGGTTGTTCGAACCGACTTCACGCAGACCAGCTTCGAGCGGAAAATGCGG
>JASHQO010000275.1 GCA_030039105.1 Xanthobacteraceae bacterium | reverse complement strand
ATCAAAAAGGCCCGGCCGGGGTCGTCCGCCGGCCGGGCGAGTAGGGAGGATGCCGCATGGGGGAACCCACAGGCAGGTTACCGTCGCACGAATCGTTCGGGCCTATGGGTGACGTGCGTCACAGGGCGATTCATGCGCGGCGCGCGCGCCAGCCGGCTTGCCGGGCGCGCGTCATTCCCCGGCGATGCCGAGCGTCTTGACCCGCTGCGGCCATTCGGCGAACTGCTGCTTCAGCGCCGCGGCAAAGCCGTCGTGACCGAGCATGCCGTGCAGGCCGTTGTCGATCAGGCGCTGCTTGATCGCGGGTAGCGCGACGACGGCGTCGAGCGCCTGTTCGAGCTTGTCGCGCACCGGCGCCGGCGTGCCGGCGGGCACAAACACGCCGTACCAGTTTTCCATGATGACGCCCGGCAGGCCGACCTCCTCGGTGGTCGGCAAATCCGGGAGCTGCGGCGCGCGTTCGGCCGCGAACAGCGCCAGCGCCTTGACCGAGCCGGCCTTGACCAGCGGCAGCAGCACCGGCAGGTCGGCGTTGAGCATGTCGACGTGGCCGCCGAGGAGATCGGTGATCGCCGGCGCGGCGCCGCGATACGGCACGTGGGTGATCTTCACGCCGGCGGCGGCGTTGACCATCTCGATGGCGATGTTCATGGTGGTGCCGGCGCCGGCCGAGCCGTAGCTGAGCTTCTGCTGCTTCGCCTTGGCGATCAGCTCCGCCATGGTCGAGACGCCGAGCTCCTTGTTGACCACGATCAGCGACGGCACCGAGCCGACCAGCATCACCGGCTCGAACGATTTGACCGGATCGTAGTTCGCCGGGGCTTTCAGGATCGGCCCGATCACCATGGCGCCAAGACTTCCCAGCAAGACGGTCTTGCCGTCGGGATTGGCGCGCGCCACGAATTCCGCGGCGATGGCGCCGCCGGCGCCGCCGCGGTCGTCGACGATGACGTCCTCGCCAAGCTTGGCCGGCAGCTCGCTCGCCAATAGCCGCGCCAGTTGATCGACCGGCCCGCCGGCGGCGAACGGCACCACGATCTTGACCGGCTCGGCGAAGCACGACGTCGCGATTAGCACCGGCACCGCGGTCGCGCACGCGCCGGCGAGCCAGCCGCGCAAGCGTTTCATGGTGTCCTCCCCCGACGTCGGCCTTCAGCGGCCTCAGCAGACGACTTTACCGCAGGCGCTCGCCGCATCAACGATAGCTTGCAGCCGGTAGCGGCCGGGATAGCCGAGGATCGCCACGTCGCCGACGATGAAGGACGGCGTCGCGGCGAGGCCGAGCGAATCGCCGAGCCGCACGTGATCTTTCATGATCCCGGTGATCTCGTCGCTGTCGCCGAGCGCCGCCAGCTTTTCGGCGTCGAGGCCGACGCTTTTGGCGACCTGCAACGCGCGCCCGCCGTCGGTGGTGCCGCGCTGCGCATAGACCTTGCGATGGAACGCGTAGAACTGCTGCGGCGTGCCGAGTTTTGCCACCGCAAGCTCGACCCGGCCGGCCGCGATCGAGGCAATGCCGAGCACCGGAAACGGCACCAGCACGAGCTTCAGCTCCGGATCGAGATCGACCATGTCGGCGATGTCGGACGAGGCGATGCGGCAATAGGGGCAGTTGAGATCGTAGAATTCGATCAGCGTGGTCTTGCCGTTGGGGTTGCCGACGGTCACCACGCCGGGCAGGCGGTCGATCGGGCCCGGCACCTTGACGGTGTGGTTGGCAACCGGCTGGCCGTCGTCGCCGGTCAGCGGATACTCCGACACCGCGGCCATCGTGCGGTCGCGCTGCTGCGCGATACCCTGTGCCGGCCAGGCGACGGCGAATGCCAGCGCCAGCGTCGCGCCGAGAACGGAGAATCGCAGCGTCATTGCGCCACCACGCCGGTCGGTGCGGTCTCGATATTGAACGCGGCGGCGAATAATGCGCGCGTGTAGTCGCTCTGCGGATTGCGGAACAGCGTGGCGGCGTCGCCGGCTTCCACCACTTTGCCGTGCCGCATCACCACGAGGCGGCTCGCCAGCGCGGCGACGACGCGCAGATCGTGGGAGATGAACAAATAAGTGAGGTCGTGGCGCTTCTGCAGGTCGCGCAGCAGGTCGACCATCTGCGCCTGGATCAGCATGTCCAGCGCGCTGGTCGGCTCGTCGAGCACGATGAAGGTCGGCTCCAGCACCACGGCGCGCGCCACCGCGATGCGCTGGCGCTGGCCGCCGGAAAATTCGTGCGGGAAGCGAAACCGCGTCGCGGGATCGAGGCCGACGTCCTTCAACGCCTGGACGACGCGCGCGTCGCGCTGCTCCGGCGTCAGCGCGCGGTGATGCACCTGCAGGCCTTCCGCGACGATCTCCGCCACCGGCAGCCGCGGCGACAGCGAGCCGTAGGGGTCCTGGAACACGATCTGCATGTTGCGGCGGAACGGCCGCATCTGCTTGAAGCGCAGGCCCTGCAGCTTGTTGCCCATGAACACGATCGGGCCGTCGGAGGAAATGAGCCGCAGGATGGCGAGCCCGAGCGTGGTCTTGCCCGAGCCGGACTCGCCGACGACGCCGAGCGTCTCGCCCTGGCGCAGCGTGACGCTGACGCCGTCGACCGCCTTGATGTAGCCGACCGTCTTGCGCAGCACGCCGCGCCTGACCGGAAACCAGACTTTCAGGTCGGTCGCTTCCAGCACCAGCGGCGCGTTCGGCTGCGGCGGCGCCGGATCGGGTTTCGGCTCGGCGGCGAGCAATGCCCGCGTATAGGCGTGCTCGGGCGCCAAGAATACGCGCTCGACTGCGCCTTGCTCGACGATCTTGCCGTCGCGCATCACGCAGACCCGGTCGGCCAGCTTGCGCACGATGCCGAGGTCGTGGGTGATGAACAAGAGTGACATGCCGAGCCGTTTGCGGATGTCCTTGAGCAGCTCGATGATCTGCGCCTGCACGGTGACGTCGAGCGCGGTGGTCGGCTCGTCGGCGATCAGCAAATCGGGCTCGTTGGCGAGCGCCATCGCGATCATGACGCGCTGGCGCTGGCCGCCGGAGAGTTGATGCGGATAGGCGCCGAGCCGGCCTTGCGGATCGGGAATGCCGACTTGGCTCAGCACCTCGACGATGCGCTCGCGCGCCGCGGCGCCGGCGAGCCCGCGGTGCAGCAGCAAAATCTCGCCGATCTGCTTCTCGATGGTGTGCAGCGGATTGAGCGAGGTCATCGGCTCCTGGAACACGATGGTGATGTCGTCGCCGCGCAGCCGCCGCATGTCGCGCTCCGACAGCGGCAGCAGGCTTTTGCCCTTGAAGGTGATGGTGCCCGAAGGATGCCGCGCCGTCGGGTAGGGCAGGAGCTTGAGGATCGACAGCGCGGTGACCGACTTGCCGGAGCCGGATTCGCCGACCAGCGCCACGGTCTCGCCCTTGCCGACGTCGAACGACACCCGGTCGACCGCCAGCAGCTCGCGGCCGCCCTGGGCGAAGGCGACGGAAAGATCGCGCACGGAGAGGAGAGGCTCGGTCATCGGTTCGGCGCTTGTACGTCCGTCAGGGCGTGCGGACCAAAGGCCACGATTCGCAAGCCGACGTCTTTCGGCATCCGGCGGTCGTCGGTAATCATGGCGACACAGTCCGCGCGTAAGGCCGTGGCGCAATGGACCGCATCGGGAAGCTTGAGACCCGGCCGCCCGGCGCGCAGCAGGGCGGATTGAATAAGCGTTTCGCGTGTGACCGGCCGCACTTCCATGTTGGGGCCGTCATTCAGCAGTTGCTTGTAAGCCTCGACCAATTCGGAATCGCCGTCCTGTGCCGGTCCAGGAATGAGTTCGGCAAGGGTCAACTCGCTCGTGACGCCCTGGATATCGCCCTGTTCAATCGCCGTCAGAATCCAGAAAGCGTGATCGGAACGAACTCCCGGCGACTCGTAGGCGGCGATGAACACGTTGGTGTCGAGGTACACCTTCTTGTTAGCCTCCCCTTTCACCGTCTGCTCCATTCATCGCGAAGGCCGCCGACATGGTCGTTTATTTCTTCGAGCGTCCTGAAGCGCTTGCGTCTAAGATGCTTGAAGCGGGTGAACTGGCCGGCATTTTCAGCGGCAGGTTCACGCGCCGCATGAGCTTCCATCTCCCAGGGACGATCCTCTTCCGCTAGACCGTCAGGCTCGTTTTGGCGCGCGTGCAAATCCGTGAGCAGTGCCGCGGTGATATCGCCATGGCCGCGCGTCGCCGCGGCTCGTATTATATCGCGCCAGTATTCTGCCGGAATTCGCCCCCGGCGTTTTATTTCAGAAGCCGTGGATACGCCAACGCCGAGTATCCGCGCCATGGAGGTCGTACCCCCCATGACGTCGAATATGTCTGCGATACTTTTCAAGCGATTTAAGGGCGCTCGCGCCTGCATGGTCTCCTTCTCTTTGCCTCGGAGCCGACTGAAATTCCCCTGTTTTTACATTATTAATGTAATGTCTAACAGATGTTATGGCAAGCTTTGTTACTGGCAAGCGCTCCTTACTGGAACGTCTTCCGTGGGTCGAAGGCGTCGCGCACCGCTTCGCCGATGAAGATCAAGAGCGACAGCATGATCGCGACGGTGAAAAAGCCGGTCAGGCCGAGCCACGGCGCCTGCACGTTGGCCTTGCCCTGGGA
>JASHQO010000274.1 GCA_030039105.1 Xanthobacteraceae bacterium | reverse complement strand
GCGCCGGTGCCGTAGCCGGCGACGCCGCCGGCAATGCCGGAAAACGCCGCGAGGCCGACGATCAGCGCGAGCTGGAGCAACGACAGGTCGGGCAGATGCGGCACAGGCGGTTCCGAACGGGTTGCGTTGCGGCGGCGGGTTGACTTGCGGGGGCTCAGTTACGAGAACAGCATATCCAGGCGGCACGCCTCGATGTCGCGTCTTCGAGTCACTTAAGGGAGCTCAGGCATGGACCTTGGGATTGCGGGCCGCAAGGCGATTGTCTGCGCCTCGAGCCAGGGGCTCGGCCGCGGCTGCGCCCATCGCCTGGCCGAAGCCGGCTGCGAGGTGGTGATCAACGGCCGCGACAGAGCCAAGCTCGAGGCGACCGCCGCGGAGCTGCGCCAGGCGACCGGCGCAAAAATCATCGCGGTCGCCGCCGACGTCGCCTCGCCCGACGGCCAGAAGGCGCTGTTCGCCGCCTGCCCGGAGCCCGACATCCTCGTCAACAACAATGCCGGACCGCCGTTCCGCGATTTCCGCGACCTCGACCGCCAGAAGATGATCGACGGCGTCGTCGCCAACATGATCGTCGCCATCGAGCTGATCCAGAAGGCGATCGACCCGATGGTGCAGAAGAAGTTCGGCCGCATCGTCAACATCACCTCCGGCTCGGTGAAGATGCCGCTGTTCGGGCTCGACCTCTCGTCCGGCGCCCGCGCCGGGCTGACCGCGTTCCTCGCCGGCGTGGCGCGCTCGGTCGCCGCCGCCAACGTCACCATCAATTTCATGCTGCCGGGCATCTTCGACACCGATCGCTTCCGCTCCAACGTGGTGGCGACCTCGAAGAAGCGCGGCGTCAGCTACGACGACGCCTTGGCGCAGAACATCGAGTCGGTGCCGGCGCGCCGGCTCGGCACGCCGGACGAATTCGGCGCCACCTGCGCGTTCTTGTGCTCGGCCCAGGCCGGCTACATCACCGGGCAGAATTTTCTGATCGACGGCGGCCGCTTCCCCGGCGCGTTCTGATCGTTGATAATAGTTATCAGGCGTCATATGTCGCGGCCACAGGATCAAATCCATGCCCGCCAGCTATGCCCTTGGCAGCCAATTCGAGCGCCTGATCGACAAGCTCATCAAAAGCGGCCGCTATAATTCGAAAAGCGAAGTCGTCCGTGAGGGACTGCGGCTGCTGCTTGACCGCGAGCAGGAACGCGAAGCCAGAATTGCGGCGCTCCGCGAGGCGTTCCGTCAGGGCGAGGACAGCGGTGCTCCCGTGCCCGCGGATGAAGTTTTCGACCGGCTTGAGGCCAAATACGCCCGGATGGCTGCAGGGCGAAAACGGTGAAGCCGGTCGCCTTTCGGCCGCATCCTGTCCCACGGCAATTACGTCATCGTCTATCGCAACCTTCCGCGTCAGGTCCCGATCTCGCGAACAATCCATGGCGCACGCGACATCTTCGCTACGCTGTCCGACACCGACTGAAGAAAAATTCCAGCGATTGCCTGCTTGCCGCCAGCCTTTGCCGCCCGCATAGTGCCGCCGCGCGCAAACTCGTAAATCAGGGGAAACCCCATGAAACTCGTCCGTTACGGCGCCGCCGGCCGCGAAAAGCCCGGCCTGATCGACGCCGAGGGCCGCATCCGCGACCTGTCGAAGGTCGTGCCCGACATCGCCGGCGAGGCGTTGTCGCCGCAGGGCCTCGCCAAGATCAAAAAGCTTAAGCCCGAGAAGCTGCCGCTGGTGAAGGGCAAGCAGCGCCTCGGCCCGTGCGTCGGCAAGGTCGGCAACTTCATCGCCATCGGGCTGAATTATTCCGACCACGCCGCCGAGGCCGGCATGCCGATTCCGAAGGAGCCGATCATCTTCAACAAGGCGCGCTCCTGCATCTGCGGCCCGAACGACAACACCATCATCCCGCGCGACTCTTCGAAGCTCGACTGGGAAGTCGAGCTCGGCATCGTCATCGGCCGGCGCGCCCGCTATCTGTCGAAGGAGCGCGCGCTCGACGTGGTCGCCGGCTATTGCCTCGCCAACGACGTCTCCGAGCGCGTGTTTCAGATCGAGCGCGCCGGGCAGTGGACCAAGGGCAAGGGCTGCGAGACGTTCGGCCCGCTCGGCCCCTGGCTCGTCACCAAGGACGAGGTCAAGGATCCGCAAAACCTCGCCATGTGGCTCGACGTCAACGGCGAAAAGCGCCAGCGCGGCAACACCTCGACCATGATCTTCGACTGCCGGCATCTGGTGTGGTGCTGCTCGCAATATTTCATCATGGAGCCGGGCGACGTCATCATCACCGGCACGCCGCCCGGCGTCGGGCTGGGCATGAAGCCGCCGACGTTCTTGAAAGCCGGCGACGTGGTGACGCTCGGCATCGACGGCTTGGGCGAGCAGAAGCAGAAAGTCGTCAAAGGCAAGTAGTAGCGGCTGCGCCTCTCACGCGTCATGCCCGCGCTTGTCGCGGGCATCCACGTCTTTCGTGCCGAAGCAAGCAAGACGTGGATGGCCGGGACAAGCCCGGCCATGACGCCGTCGATTGTAGGCAACATCCTCCCGCTACCGTGCAGCCGGCCGCTGCTCGCGATGTCAAACAGCGAGAAAGAATTCAGCCAACGCTTCGCCGCCCCGTGTCACGTGCGGGCGCGGGGCCGCCCGTTTCCCTTTTCCGTTCTGAACGAGAATGGAGCGCCGGGAGGCGCCGGGGGTTTGCGAGACCCCCCGCCGGAGCTTGCGAGGCTCCGGCAACGCGCCTGACGAACGGGGTTGCGACGCCCGCTCGCGAGGCGCGGCGCCGCACCCGGCAGGTTTGCGAAGCCTGCCGGACGGCGCTGCGCCTCCCGGCGCTCCACCGGGCCGGCGGTCTACGGCCGGCCGCGAAAGCGGCGCCGAATGCGGCTGTCCGCTTGCGCAGGACTGCGCCGGCGCGCGTCATGATCGGGCGCTCGGCGGAATAACGTCCTTGGGGAATAAATAGTCATGAACGGGGACAAGTCAAGCTATGT
>JASHQO010000273.1 GCA_030039105.1 Xanthobacteraceae bacterium | reverse complement strand
GTGACCGGCAGCGACAGGCCGGCCTTGTCGGTCATGTCGGCGACGATCTGCATATCCTTCAGTGCCCAGGTGAACGAGATCATATCCCATTCCTTGAGCGCGTCGGAGGCGCCGGAGCTCATCATGAGCGCCTCGCGCAATTTGACGAGATCGATGCCGGTGGTCTCGGCCAGCCGGCCGGCTTCGAGCAGGCCGACGGCGTTTACCCAGAGCAAAAGATTGTTCATGGTCTTGCCGACCTGGCCGTGGCCGACCTCGCCGAGATGCACGATGTCGGACGCGAACGTGCCGTAGACCGGCCGGGCCCGGGCGACCACGTCGGCTTTGCCGCCGACCAGCGCCAGCAGCGTGCCCTCGTCCGCCGCAAACCTGCCGCGGCAGATCGGCGCGTCGAGCACCTCGATGCCTTTTTCGGCGACACGCGCGGCGACCGCCTTCACCGTGTCGGGCTTCGCCGTCGACGACACCGCGACGATCGAGCCGGACGCCATGGTCTCGATCAGGCCGTTGTTGCCGAACACGACGTCGTTGACTTCGTCGTCGTAGCCGACGCCGAGGATGACGATGTCGCTCGCCTTGCCGACCTCCGCCGGCGTCGTGACGATCGCCGCGCCGAGCGCACGCGCGGCGTCGCGCTGCCTGTCGCTGACATCGCACACCGTGACCGCGTAGCCCTTCTTGACCAGGTGCCTGAGCATGGCGAGGCCCATGCGTCCCGCCCCGACGATGCCGACCCGTTCTTTCTTGCCGTCTGCCATGACGCTTAATCCTTTACGTCGTAATCGCGCTCGGCCGAGGCCGCCGAGACATAGCCTTCGGCGATGTCGCGCTCGAGCGCGGCGCGGTCGCGCTTTTTCGGATCGCCGTAGCCGCCGCCCCCCGCGCTCTGTAACAGGAAGCGCTCGCCGGCGCGCAACTCGTAGCGGCCCGAAGCCGGCGTCTCCCGCTCGTCGCTCGCGCCCAGATGGATGACGAAGCGGCTGCGGCTGCCCGGCTTGCCGCCGGCGACGCCGTTCGGCGGAAATTTCGCGCGGTCGTAGCGCCGCACCACGGTGGCGTCCTGCAGCAGTTGGTAGATGCGGCGGAACGCCAGCCCGCCGCGAAATTCGCCGGCGCCGCAGGAGTCCTGCACCAGACCGAATTCGACGATGCGGCAGGGAAATTCGGTCTCGAGAATCTCGATCGGCGTGATGTGCAGGTTGCTGGTATGGGTGGCGACTGCGGAGGCGCCGTCATTGCCATTGCCGCCGCCATAGGCCGAGCCGAGAATCTCGTATTGCAAGGACGGCTGGCCCGGCCGGCCGCCGTCCTTCCAGGAGATCAGCATGGCGCCGCTCGAGCCGCTATTGGCGAGAGCGCGCTCGGGGCGGAACGGCGCCAACGCTTCGAGGATCACGTCGGTAAGTTTTTGATTCGCCGCCTGATAGGAACTGACCGGCGCCGGCGCGCTGGCGTTGGTCACGGTATTGGGCGCGTAGACGAACTTCACCACGTCGCGCATGCCGTCGTTGAACGCGAGCCTGGGATCGAGCGCGCCGATCAGCGAATAGAACACGCAGGCCTCGATCATCGACGGCCGCAAATTGATCGGGCCCCTGGCCTGGCGGTCGCTGTTGCCGAAGTCGAAGCTAATGTCGCCGTTCTTCACGCGCACCGTGCAGGCAAAGCGCACCGGGCGGTCGAGCTCGACGCCGTCGTTGTCCATAAAGCCTTCGGCGGCGGCTTCGCCGTCGGGCAACGCCTTGACGGCGGCACGCAATTCGGCGGCCGCGCCGGCGAGCAAGGCGGCGAAAGCCTCCATCACCGCGGCGGCGCCAAACCGCTCGCAGGTTTCCCGGATGCGCGCCACGCCCATCTGCGTCGCCGCCATCTGCGCATGCATGTCGCCGCGAACCAGCTCCGGCTGCCGGCTGTTGGCGAGAATGAGGCGTTCGAGATCGTCGTTGCAGACCGCGCGCGAATAGATTTTCACCGGCGGCAGCAGCAGGCCTTCCTGGAAAATCTCCGTGGCGTTGGCGGACGTCGAGCCGGGATTGGTGCCGCCGACGTCGGCCTTGTGCGCGATCGACCCGGCAAAGCCGACGAGCGTCGAGCCGGACATGATCGGCGCGACGAAGGCCATGTCGGACACGTGCGGCAGGCCGCCGTCATAGGGGTGATTGCACACGAACATATCGCCGTCGGCGATGTCGTCGCCGTGCAGCAGCAGGATCTTCGCCACCAGGTGCCGGTACACCGGCGCGTGGAAGAACATCGGCGGCGCCACGATCAACCCGCCATGGCGATCGAGAATGACGCAGGAGAAGTCACGCGACTCGCGAATAATGGTCGAATAGCCGGAGCGGTAGAAATGATAGTGCATCTCCTGCATCAAGCTGCCGATGCGATTGCGCACGACCTGAGTGGTGATGGCGTCGACCATTAGGCTGCTCGCTCCAGAATGAGATTGCCGTGGCGATCGACCAAGGCGCGCCAGCCGGGCGGCACCACGGTCGTAGCGTCGAATTGCTCGACGATGGCGGGCCCGGCGAAGGCGGCGCCATTCGCAAGCTTGTCGCGGTCATAGACGGTTGTCTCGATCACTTCGCCGGCATCGAAAGCCACATGCCGCGCGCCTTTGACGGCCGCCGCCGGCGGCGAGGACGGTGCCCCGGCCGGCAGCTCTCGCGGCTGATATTTCGGCACGGCAAGGCGCACGCGCAGCCGATAGCTGACGACCTCGACGGATTTTTCCTTGGCGGCGTGGCCGTGGATACGAGCATGCACTTCATCGAAGCGGGCGCGCGCGGCCTTGAGCGCGTCGGCGTCGAGGGCGTTGCGCCAAAGTCCCTCCAGCGGCACGCGCAGCTCATAGCCCTGGCCGGCATAACGCACGTCGAGATCGCGCTCGAACGCGGCGGCGCTCGGATCGAGGCCTTCCGCGGCCAGCTCGCTTGCCGCCTTGGCCTCGATCTCGCGGAACAGTCGTTCGGCGTGCGCCGGATCGAGCCGGTCGAGCGCGCCGAGCTCGGAGCGGATGTAGTCGTGCAGCACGTCGGTGCAGAGCAGCCCCAGCGCCGAGAACGCGCCGGGCCGCGCCGGCACGACGATGCGGCGCATGCCGAGCTCTTCGGCGACCGCGGCGGCGTGCACGGCGCCGGCGCCGCCGAACGGCAATAGCGCGAACTCGCTCAGATCGACGCCGCGTCGGGCCGCGAACACCCTTACCTCGTCGGCCATGCGCATGTCGACGATGCGGCGGATGCCGGCAGCGGCTTCGGCCACCGTCATATTCATCGGCGCGGCGATCCTGGTTGCGAGCGCGGTGCGCGCGGCGGCGGCGTCAAGCTTCTGCGTGCCGCCGAGAAAGTAATCCGGATTGAGAAAACCGCAGACGATGTCGGCATCGGTCACGGTCGGATTGGCGCCGCCGCGGCCGTAGCACACCGGCCCGGGATCGGCCCCGGCGCTTTGCGGACCGACGCTCAAAAAGCCGGCGCGATCGATCCAGACGATCGAGCCGCCGCCGGCGGAGATCGTGGTGAGATCGAGCGCCGGCACGTCGAGCTGGCGGCGCGCCACGGTGCCTTCGGTGACTTCGAGCGGCGCACCGCCTTCGATGAAGGCGATGTCGCAACTGGTGCCGCCCATGTCGAGGGTGACGATGCCGCCGCCGGCATCGTCGCGCGGCAGATAGGCGCTGGCCCGCGCCCCGGCCGCGGGGCCGGACAGCAGGCTATGCACCGTCTTGTGGCCGGTAACTGCCGCGGCGAACGGCATGACGCCGCCGTTCGACTGCATCAAAAAACGCTGCGGGGTGGTGACGCCGGCAGCATTGAGGCGCTTTTCCAGGTCGGCGACGTAGGTCACCAGCACCGGCGCGAGGTAAGCGTTGAGCAACGTTGCCGACAGTCGCGGCCATTCGCGCACGCGCGACAGCACCTCAGACGACAGCGATACATGCGCCTGGGGGAAAATCTCGCGAA
>JASHQO010000272.1 GCA_030039105.1 Xanthobacteraceae bacterium | reverse complement strand
GCCCTTGCTGAAATAGGCGATGCCGCGGTTGTTGTAGGCCGACGCATTGCGCGGATCGAGCCTGATCGCCTGGTCATAGTCGGCGATGGCATGATCGAGGTCGCCTTTGTGGCGATAGGCAAGACCGCGGTTGAAGTATGCGGACGCATAATTCGGCGACAACTGGATCGCCTGATTGTAGTCGGCGACGGCACGGTCGATGTCGCCTTTGGCATCGAAGGCGTTGCCGCGCATCATGAACAGGCTGGCATTGGCGACATCGAGCTTGATCGCCTGGTCGAGATCGGCGAGGGCGCTGTCGACGTCGTGTTGTGCCAAAGCGAGGCTGGCGCGATTGGCGAAAGCGTGGCCGTAACCCGGATTGAGTCCGATCGCCTGATCGAAATCGGCGCGCGCACTGCTGAGATCGCCCTTGGCGCGGAAAGCGATGCCGCGGTTGTCGTGCAGGATGGCGAGATTGGGTGGCTGGTAGCGGTCGGAATCGATCAACGTGGTGCAGGACGCGATCCGCTCCTCGACCGTGGCGCGCCACTGTCCGGTGCAGCGTTTCTCATCAGGCGAGTCCTGCGCGCGCGCCGCAGACGCAGCGACAATGACGATCGCGGCCGTCGCTAGCCCAAGCAGGTTCCGGAGGCGGCACATGGGCGATGAGTCGCGCATCGGGGAAATCTACTCTCCGCCCCGGCGGCGGGCTAGCGCGAGCGCGGCCTGCGACATCGCGCGCCGTTTTCATTAAATCAGTCTGAGCCGCTTGGCCGCTTCCTCGACCATGCTGAGGTCGGAATATCTTTTGACGTCGATATCGTCCTTGAGGAAGCCGACCTGCTTCTGTTGTTGCAGGTTGCTCTGCAGCGCCGCCATGTTCGGCATGCCGTTCGGGTCGCGGTATTGGTCCTTCTCGCCGAACGCCCATTCCATGCGCGCCGGCGGCGCCTTGTTCAGCCGCGCCACGATGGCGACCGCGTCCTCGTGGTTCGCCGGATCGTTGTACCAGCGCACCGCGCGCACCGTGTCCTCCAGGAAATCGACCAGCGCCGCGCGGTTGTGCTGAATGAAGCCGGTGCGCGCCGTCCACATCGTCAACTGCGTGATGCCGAAGGCGCCCTTCTGGGTGAACAGCGTGTTGGCCATGGCGCGCAGCTCGGGATCGAGCGAGAACGGCGGCACGGCGCTGATCAGGTCGGCCTTCTTCTCCGATAGCACCGCCTTCATCGCCGGGAACGGCGCCTCGACGATGGTGTAGTCCTTGTTGGCTTCGAGCCCGCTCTTGCGCAGCATCGCGCGCATGGCAATGTCGACGGCGCTGCCCATGGCGTTGGTGGCGAGCACCTTGCCCTTGAGATCGGCCACGGTTTTGACCGCGCCATCCTTGAGCACCATGAACTCGTTGGTGCCATGGCCGGCGACGCCGTCCTGGATTTCGTCGCTGATCACGCGCAGATCATCCAAGTGGGCGTTCTGGATGGCCAGGCCGAACGACGAGAACGCCAGCGGGCCGATATCGAGCTCGCCCGATGCCATCGCGGTGATCACCGGCGGGGTGCCCTCGAAGCGGGTGGCTTCCGCCACGTAGGAGTGGCCGTAGTGCTTCAGAATGTCCTTCTTCTCCAGCACCAGCGGCGCCAGCGAGGCCGGGACCACGACCCAGCCGACGCGGATTTTGACCGGGGCGGTCTGCGCGTTGGCCGGGCGGCGGGCGGTGGCAAAAGCTGCGCCGGCCGTCAGCGCGCCGAGGCCGAATTGGCGACGATTCATGCGGGTTTTCATGAGATTTCCACCTGTTTTCGGGCCAAAGGCCTATTATTTATGGGCAAGGCGTGATATCGACCGCCGCCAACCCAAAAGCGGGCCGTCGATTCGGGCGAGGGGACCAGAGGTCCACTCGCCCTGTGGCGTCCGCCAATGCGCCGGCCCGGCATCGCGGGCCCTTCCGGAGTTGGCAATGCCAGTTACGTCAAAAGACTTACCGCGTGAAGCTTATACTTTCGACGACGTGCTGTTGAAGCCCGGTCTGTCCGACGTCTTGCCGTCGGATGTGGACGTTCGGTCGTGGATCACGCGTAACGTCTCGCTCAATATTCCAATCCTTGCCTCCGCCATGGACACGGTGACCGAAGCCAACATGGCGATCGCCATGGCGCAAGCCGGCGGCATCGGCGTCATCCACCGCAACCTCGAGCCCGACTTGCAGGCGGCGCAAGTGCGCCAGGTTAAGAAATTCGAATCCGGCATGGTGGTGAACCCGGTCACCATCCAGCCCGACGCGACGCTCGACGATGCGCTGACGCTGATGCACGAGCATCGCATTTCCGGCATTCCGGTGGTCGAAGGCGGCGGCAACGGCCGCGCCGGCAAGCTGGTCGGCATTCTCACCAATCGCGACGTACGTTTCGCCACCGACAAGCGGCAAAAAGTTTCCGAGCTGATGACCAAGGACCATCTGGTCACGGTGCGCGAGGGCGTCGGCCAGGACGAAGCCAAGCGGCTCCTGCACCAGCATCGCATCGAAAAGCTCCTGGTCGTCGACCGCGATTATCGCTGCGTCGGCCTGATCACCGTGAAGGACATCGAGAAGGCGGTGGCGCATCCGTTCTCCTGCAAGGATGAGCAGGGGCGGCTTCGCGTCGCCGCTGCGACCTCGGTTGGCGAAGCCGGCCACGCGCGCAGCGAGCGGCTGATCGACGCCGGTGTCGACCTGATCGTCGTCGATACCGCCCACGGCCATTCCAGTCGCGTGCTCGAAGCCGTGACCCGCATCAAGCGGCTGTCGAATGCCGTGCAGGTGGTCGCCGGCAATGTCGCCACTGCCGAGGGCGCCAAGGCGCTGATCGATGCGGGCGCCGACGCCATCAAGGTCGGCATCGGACCGGGCTCGATCTGCACCACGCGCATCGTCGCCGGCGTCGGCGTGCCGCAGCTTACCGCGATCATGGACACGGTCGAGGTGGCGCGCAAGAGCGAGACGCCGGTGATCGCCGATGGCGGCATCAAATATTCCGGCGATCTCGCCAAGGCCATGGCGGCCGGCGCCGACTGCGCCATGGTCGGCTCGCTGCTCGCCGGCACCGACGAGACGCCGGGCGAGGTGTTTTTGTATCAGGGCCGCTCCTACAAGACCTATCGCGGCATGGGCTCGGTCGGCGCCATGGCGCGCGGCTCGGCCGACCGCTATTTCCAGCAGGAGATCAAGGATACACTCAAGCTCGTGCCCGAGGGCATCGAAGGCCAGGTGCCCTACAAGGGCCCGGTCGCCAACGTGCTGCACCAGTTGGTCGGGGGCTTGCGCGCCGCCATGGGCTATGTCGGCGCCAAAAACCTCACCGAGCTTCACGACAAAGCCGAATTTGTCCGCATCTCTGGCGCCGGCTTGCGCGAGAGTCATGTGCATGACGTCACCATCACCCGCGAGAGCCCGAATTATCCGAGCCGAACCTAGGTGGCTCTGATGCCGGCTGCCGCCGTCGATCCGTTCGCCAAAGTGCGCGCCGCGACCAACACGCACCGGGCCAAGCACGGCTGCGGTGCCTATCCGTACGACAACGGGCCGCTGCTTGCGGCGATCGCCGCCGCGGCCAACGCACGGCGCATCTTGGAACTGGGCACTGCGCTCGGTTACACCGCGCTGTCGTTCGCCTCCGGGGCGCCGGATGCCACCGTCGACACCATCGAGCGCGATCCGGAGCACGTGCAGCTCGCGCGCGATAATATCGCCGCCGCCGCGATGGATCATCGCATCACCGTGCACGAAGGCGATTTCGCGACTGTGCTGGCGACGCTCGATCCCGGCTACGACGTCGTCTTCTTCGACGGCCAGGCGCCGTCGCCGGCGCTGCACAAGACGCTGCGCGGGCTTCTGCGCACCGGCGGCACGCTGATCACCGCCAATCTCAATCACCGGAGCACGCCCGAGGGCGTGCGCAAGGCGCTGTTCGACGGCAAATCGTGGCGCAGCGCGTTGATCGACGACGCCGGCGAAACGGCGATCAGCGTCAAGCTGTGAGCGGCGGCGACGTGGCACGCGACGACATGGCGGCGTAACGCGCGTCGTGGTAGGAGGGCGCCCAAACCGGGTGAAGATCGATGTCCGTCCAGGCGATCCTGCTGCCGCTGTTCGTCGAGGTGATCCTCACCTTTATGCTAGGGAGCGCTTTGGTGCCAATGCGCGGCCGCGATTTCAAGTCCGGCGTGGCGCGATACGACAACGTTGCGCTGCGCGAGCCGAACTGGTCGAAGGGCACGCTGCAATTCGCCTACTCGTTCTCCAATCAGTTCGAATTGCCGGTGTTGTTCTACGTTCTCACCATTCTCGAATACGTGACGCATCTCGCCGGCATCGTGTTCGTCGTGCTGGCATGGGTCTTCGTGATCTTCCGTGTTCTGCATGCCTATATCCACGTGACGAGCAATAACATCAAGCTGCGCGGCCCGTTGTACGGCGTCGCCGCGATCGTGCTGATCGTCATGTGGTTGATCTACATCGTCGAGGTTCTGACGCTGCGCTGAAGGATTTTTAGCTATGCCGCTGGATTATTGCCATCCCACCGCGCCGCACGTGAAAATCCATATGCCGGATTGGTACGTGTCGGGCCTGATGATGGATCGGGCGCTCGACGCCATCTGCCGGCGGGTCAAGAAGTTCGACCGTAAGCATGACATTCCTTATCTTGCCGGCTACAGCCTCGACGGCAAGACCATCTTCATCGACCGGCACATGCCATCGACGTTCAAGTTTCGCGGCCGCACCGTCAATACCGATCGCTTTCTCGTTCTGCACGAAGAGGTCGAGAAGACTCTGATTGATCAGCTCGGGCTGCATTACCTGCATGCGCACCAGATCGCGACCCGCGCCGAGCAGGCCGCCGTGCGCGCCGCCGGCGTCAACTGGCGCGACTACGACCGCTTCATGCAGAAATACGTCAAGCGCATCGGTGACGAGCGGCTGACCAAGGTGCCCAAGGACCTCGACTTGAAGCCATATCGCGATGAGCACGACGACGATCTGATGCGGCGCATGTTGAAGAGCGCGCACGCCGGCAAGCTGCCTAAGGGCTTTCATGCCGGCGATATTACCGAGGCGATCAAGCGGATGCGCGCCAAGATCAAGCGCCATGAGACGCCCGCCGGCAGCCGCAGCGTTGCGATCAAGCAGGCGATGCAATGACGGATCTCCTGCGCTCATTCCCGCGCGAGCGGGAATCCAGCAACTGGGTCTCCGTGTTCGCGGGGACGAGCGATGTTTAGCGCAAGCGTAATTTCGTGACTCCCGCCGCTCGCCTTTCCGCCGCCATCGAAGTGTTTGCCGATATCGACGCGCGGCGCCGTCCTGCTGCCGACGTGCTCAAGGACTGGGGACTGTCGCACCGCTTCGCCGGCTCATCGGACCGCGCCGCGATTGCCGGCCTGGTCTATGACGCGCTGCGCCGCAAGGCGTCGTCGAGCTGGCTGATGGGCGAAGCGACGCCGCGCGCGGTGCTGCTCGGCACGCTGCAGCGCGAGCGCGGCCTGGACGTCGCCGCCATCGAGGCGCTGTGCAGCGGCGCGCGTTTTGCGCCGGAGCCGCTGACCGAGAAGGAGCGGGCGGCGTTCGGGCCGGCGACGCTCGCCAACGCGCCGCTTCACGTCCAGGGCGAATATCCGGAATGGCTCGATCCTTACTTTGCGCGCGTGTTCGGCGACGAGCGCAGCGCCGAAGGCGCGGCGCTGGCGACCCGGGCGCCGCTCGATCTGCGGGTCAACACGCTCAAGGCCGACCGCGATGAGCTCGAGCCAAAGCTTGCGCATTTGAGCGCCGAACGGACACGGTGGTCACCGCTCGGCTTGCGCATCCGGCTCGCGGCGGATTCCCGCAATCCCGCGATCCACGCCGAGCCACTGTTCCGCAAGGGCGAGATCGAGGTCCAGGACGAGGGCTCGCAACTCGCCGCGCTGTTGGCCGGCGCCAAACCCGGCGAGCAGGTCGTCGACATTGCCGCCGGCGCCGGCGGCAAGACATTGGTATTGGCCGCCGCCATGGAGAACCGCGGCCAGATCTACGCCACCGACGTCGACAAGCGGCAACTGGTCCCGATCCACGAGCGCATCACCCGCGCCGACGCCCGCAACATCCAGGTGCGCACGCCGCGCGGCGAGGCCGACATGCTGGCCGACCTCGCCGGCCGCGCCGACCTCGTACTGATCGATGCGCCCTGCACCGGCACCGGCACTTGGCGGCGCAACCCGGACGCCAAATGGCGCGTCCGCCCCGGCGCGCTCGAGGAACGGATCAAGCAGCAGGATGCGCTGCTGGAGCACGCCGCGGCGCTGACCAAGCCCAAGGGCGGCCGGATCGTCTACATCACCTGCTCGGTGCTCAACGAGGAAAATGGCGACCAGATGCGGGCCTTCGTCGCGCGGCACCCCGATTTTTCCGTGGAAAAGCCGGCCGAGACCGCCCAGGCGCTGGGCGAGCGCGCCTATCTTTTTACCCACGCGGCGCTTATCTCCGACCATGGCTTGCTGATGACGCCGCGCCGGACCGACACCGACGGGTTTTTCGTCAGCCTTTTACGGCGCTCAGGATGAATTCTGCGGCAACGGCTCGACAGACTCAGGCGCTTCCCTTAGAACCGCCTATGGCAAATCACGACAAGATTCTGATCGTCGATTTCGGCTCGCAGGTCACCCAACTCATTGCTCGGCGGGTGCGCGAGGACGGGGTCTATTGCGAGATCGTGCCGTTCCAGAAGGCCGAAGCCGCGCTGCGCGAGATGCGGCCCAAAGGCGTCATCCTCTCTGGCGGCCCGGCCTCGGTGCTCGACAAGGACGCACCGCTGGCGCCGATGGCGATCTACCGGGCCGGCCTGCCGGTGCTCGGCATCTGCTACGGCGAGCAGGCCATGGCGCACCAGCTCGGCGGCAAGGTCGAGGCCGGCCATCACCGCGAGTTCGGTCGCGCCGAGGTCGAGTTGACGAAACCGTCGCCGCTGACCGACGGCGTCTGGCAGGTCGGCCAGCGCTACCCGGTGTGGATGAGCCACGGCGATCGCGTGACAAAACCGCCGGAAGGATTCGTCGCCATCGGCACCTCGGCCAACGCGCCGATCGCCATGATCGGCGACGACAGGCGAAAATTCTACGCCACCCAATTCCATCTCGAAGTCGTGCACACGCCGCATGGCGCCGCAATCCTGCGCAACTTCGTGCGCAACGTCGCCGGCTGCACCGGCGACTGGACCATGCGCGCCTTCAAGGACGAGGCGATCGAAAAAATCCGCCGCCAGGTCGGCAACGGCAGGGTGATTTGCGGCCTGTCCGGTGGCGTCGACTCTGCTGTCGCCGCGGTTCTGATCCATGAAGCGATCGGCAGCCAGCTCACCTGCGTGTTCGTCGATCACGGCCTGCTTCGCCTCGGCGAAGCCGAAAAGGTCGTGGCGCTGTTCCGCGGTGCCTACAACATTCCGCTGGTGCACGTCGACGCGTCCGAGACGTTTCTCGACGCGCTCAAAGGCGTCGATGACCCCGAGCAGAAGCGCAAGACCATTGGCAGATTGTTCATCGACGTGTTCGAGGCCGAAGCGAAGAACATCGGCGGCGCCGAGTTCTTGGCGCAAGGCACGCTCTATCCCGACGTCATCGAGAGCGTGTCGTTCACCGGCGGTCCGTCGGTGACGATCAAATCACACCACAATGTCGGCGGCCTGCCCGAGCGCATGAACATGAAGCTCGTCGAGCCGTTGCGCGAATTGTTCAAGGACGAAGTCCGCGCGCTCGGCCGCGAGCTCGGCCTGCCTGACGCCTTCGTCGGCCGCCATCCATTCCCCGGCCCGGGCCTCGCCATCCGCTGCCCGGGCGCGATCACGCGCGAAAAACTCGACATCCTGCGTCTCGCCGACGAGGTCTTCATCGAAGAAATCCGCCGCGCCGGCCTCTACGACGACATCTGGCAAGCCTTCGCCGTGCTACTGCCGGTCCGCACCGTCGGCGTCATGGGGGACTACCGCACCTACGACTACGTCGTCGGGCTTCGCGCTGTGACCTCGACCGACGGCATGACTGCGGACTTTTATCCGTTCGACATGAAGTTTATCGGGGCCGTGGCGACGCGGATCATCAATGAGGTCAAGGGCGTCAATCGCGTCGTGTACGACGTGACGTCGAAGCCGCCCGGGACGATCGAGTGGGAGTGAGGAGTATGGGATACTGTAGCGTAGCTTTGAGGGAAATTGAGTAGACAGGAAGAGCACGATTGGCGGGTTTGTTGATGAATAATCAGCGCCGATGACCGAGGCTATGATTCCAGCCATAGTGGCATGCTGAAATGATTGCATAAGCGTGTCGACACGATTGCCGACCATCGCCTCCAAGCGGATCACATCGCTCAAGCGCTCAATGCTGGCGATTTCGCCTTGGCCGCAATTGCCGCGGTTCAAACGAGGACACCAGAATTGAGTGCGGACGCGGCCATACGGCTCGCCAGCGCCGACGAGGAACTGAAGAAATACAACTACAATCCCTATGAGCTGCGA
>JASHQO010000271.1 GCA_030039105.1 Xanthobacteraceae bacterium | reverse complement strand
TCCCATTGCGAGCACCACATGATGCCGTTCTACGGCAAGGCCCATGTGGCGTACCGGCCCGTGGAGCGGGTGGTCGGCTTATCGAAGCTGGCGCGCCTGATCGACGTCTATGCGCGCCGCCTGCAGACCCAGGAGCAGCTCACCTCGCAGGTGGCTTCCGCCATCGAGGAGGTCCTGAAACCCCTCGGCGTCGCGGTGCTGATCGAGGCCGAGCACACCTGCATGTCGGTGCGCGGCGTCAGCAAGCCCGGCGTCTCCACGGTGACGACGCGGTTTTTGGGCACGTTTCGCGATAGCCCCGAGGACCAGATGCGGTTCGTGACGTTGGTACGCGGGACGGCGGCCGAAGGCTGACGCCGCTACTCTTCCAGGCAGGATTTTGGTGTCGGACAACTCACCATTCGCAGCACCCGGAACGAATGCCGCGCTTGAAGAAGGCGCAACGCTGACGCCGAAGTTCGATGCCGACGGTCTCGTCACCTGCGTTGCCACCGACGCCGCATCCGGCGACGTGCTGATGGTCGCGCATATGAATGCCGAAGCCCTGGCAAAATCCATCGCCACCGGCGAGGCCTGGTACTACAGCCGCTCGCGCCGCGCTCTGTGGAGAAAGGGCGAGACCTCCGGCCACAGCCAACGCGTCGTCGAGATGCGCATCGACTGCGATCAGGACGCGGTATGGATCAAGGTCGAGCAAATTGTCGGCGCCTGCCACACCGGCCGCCGCTCGTGTTTTTATCGCGCCGTGCCGCTCGGCCAGAACGCCGGCGCGGTGACGCTCGAGTTTCGCGACGAGCGCGTGTTCGATCCGAAAGCGGCGTATCGAGACAAGAGCGGATAGCGGCTCGAAATCCTCAGCTCACAACACATCGGCGCGGATATAGATCACGCCGCGAGCGGTCATGCCGAGCGCGCGCGCTGCGGCCGGTGAAACGTCGAGGATGCGGGCTTTGCCGAACGGGCCGCGGTCGTTGATTGTGACGATGACGCTGTGGGCCGGTCTTGGGGTCGGTGACGCGCACCCGCGTGCCGAACGGCAACGAGCGATGGGCCGCGGTCAGACCATTGGGGTCGAACCGCCCGCCGCTCGCCACTCTGCCGCTTTCAGAATAGAACGCGCAAAGGCCGGAGAAGCTTTGCGCCTTGGCGCTCTCGGCGTGGGCCTTTTGCACCGGCCAACCGCAGACAATCGGAATCGTCGCGGCGAAAATCGCCGCGCCGAGCGATAATTTCATTGAAAACTCCCCGGCAGCTAGTCGCGCTTCGTCGCGGCGCCGCGCGCCAGGAGGCGTTGCGCGCGGGCGAGGTGAGGGCGGTCGTACATGACGCCGCCGATACCGACGACGCCCGCCCCCGGATTGGCGGCGAACGCAGCGACAATCCCCTGCGCATGCGCCAGCGCGTCCGGACTGGGCGTGAACACGTCGTTGATGATCGGAACTTGCGCCGGATGAATGGCAAGCTTCCCCGTAAATCCGTCCCGGCAGGCCTCCTCGCATTCGCGGCGAAACCCGCCCTGATTGCGAAAATCGACATAGACAGTATCCAGCGCGGGCACGCCGGCGGCGGCCGCCCCGGCAAGGCAGAGAACCCGCGCCAAGCGATAAGGTTCCAGAAAACGACCGTCGGTATCGCGATTAGCCTGCGCGCCGAGTTCCGCGGACAGATCTTCGGCGCCCCAGGTCAGGCCGTTTAGCCGGGTACTCGCGCCGGCAAACGTGCCGGTGAGAAACAGCGACGCCGCGGTCTCGGTGGCGAGCGCGATAATTTTGATGTGTCCGTCCGGCAGGCCGTTGATCGCCTCGCGCACCGCGAGTTTCGCATCGGCATGGATCACGGCGGCGCCGCCTTCGGCCTTCGGCAGCATGACGGCGTCGGGCTTTGCCGGCACGACCGCATCGAGGTCGGCGTCGGTCAGGCCGGTCTGCAGGCCGTTGACGCGCACCAAGAGGTAGGGCCGCGGCGTCGCCGCCGTCGCGTCCTTGAGAAACGCCGCCGCGCTGTCGCGGGCGCGCGCCTTGCCGTCATAGGCGACCGAATCTTCGAGGTCGACGATCAGCGCGTCGGCGCCGCTCGTCATCGCCTTGTCGAGTTTTTTGGCGCTGTCGGCAGGAACGAAAAGCAGCGAGCGCATCAAGCCTCGTCGATCCGGTTGCTCATCTAGGCAGCGGTATCGCTTCGCTCAGCCCGTCACGTCTTCGGCCGCATCAGGATGAACGCCTGGCGGCGGCACTCGGCAACCAGCTTATTGTCCTGGTTATAGGCGCGGTGGTGAAACTCGACGATGCCGGCGCCGGGGCGCGATTTCGATTCGCGCTTGCCGATCACTTCGGTGGTGCAATGCACGGTGTCGCCTTCGAACAGCGGATGGGGGAATTTCACCTCGGTCATGCCGAGGTTGGCGATGGTGGTGCCGACCGTCATGTCGGAGACCTGGATGCCGATCATCAGGCCGAGCGTGAACAGCGAATTCATCAGCGGCTGGCCCCATTCGGTCTCCTGCTCGCAGAAGTGCCGGTCGATGTGCAGCGGCTGCGGGTTGAGCGTCATGTTGGAGAACAGCATGTTGTCCATCTGGGTGACGGTGCGCGTATAGCGGTGCTCGGTGACCTCGCCGGGGATGAAATCCTCGAAATAGAGCCCGCCGCGCTTGTGCCGGATCGCCGCCTGCTGGGTCATTTTTCGCCTCCGGGACCGAGTTCCATTAAGTCGGTGTTTACCATACTCGTTAATGCTTCGTGAGCCCGAACGCAGCCGGTGGGAGCCGGCAGGGGAGCTGACATGCTGGTCGATCCCAGCACGAACGCCGCGGGCTCGGCCGTGACCGGCGCCATTCGTCAGGCGTCGCAAGCCACCGGCACGAGCTTCAATTATCTATTGGCGACGGCGCAGGTCGAGTCGGGGCTCGACCCGCGTGCCGGCGCCTCGACGTCGTCGGCGCGCGGCCTGTTTCAGTTCATCGATCAGACCTGGCTCGGCACCATCAAGCAATCCGGCGCCGCGCTCGGCTACGGCCGCTATGCCGACGCCATCACCAAGACCGCGTCCGGCGCCTATCAGGTCAACGACCCGGCGATGCGCCAGGAGATTCTCAAGCTGCGCAACGACCCGACCGCCAATGCGGTGATGGCCGGGGCCTTCACCGCCGAAAACGCGCAGTATCTGACGGAAAAACTCGGCCGGGAGCCGAGCGAGGGCGAGCTCTACATCGCGCATTTTCTTGGCGCCGGCGGCGCGGCGCGGCTGATCACGCTCGCCGCCACCAACCCGGGCGCCAAGGCCACCGATTATTTTCCCGGCGCGGCGAAGGCCAATTCCTCGATCTTCTACGACCGGGCCACCGGCGCCGTGCGCACCTTGGCGCAGGTGCGCGACGTTCTCACCGCG
>JASHQO010000270.1 GCA_030039105.1 Xanthobacteraceae bacterium | reverse complement strand
CTGCGCGTGGAGGATAACAATGTCCGAAAAGGTTTATGAGGTTCCCGCCGCTTGGCAGAAGCGCGCTTACATCACCGACGCGCAATACAAGGCGATGTATCAGCAGTCGCTCGCCGATCCCAGCAGCTTTTGGGCCGAGCAGGCCAAGTGCATCCACTGGATGAAGCCTTTCAGCAAGGTCAAGAACACCTCGTTCGCCAAGAGCAACGTCTCCATCAAATGGTACGAGGACGGCGCCACCAACGTCGCCTACAACTGCATCGATCGCCACCTGCACGCCCGCGGCAACCAGACCGCCATCATCTGGGAAGGCGACGATCCGAAGGATGCCAAGCACATCACCTACAAGGAGCTGCACGACGAGGTCTGCCGCTTCGCCAATATCCTGCGCAACCGCAACGTCAAGAAGGGCGACCGCGTCACCATCTACATGCCGATGATCCCGGAGGCGGCCTACGCCATGCTGGCCTGCGCCCGCATCGGCGCCATCCATTCCGTGGTGTTCGGCGGCTTCTCGCCGGATTCGCTTGCCGGCCGCATCGCGGACTGCAAGTCGAACATCGTCATCACCGCCGACGAAGGGCTGCGCGGCGGCCGCAAGGTGCCGCTGAAGGCCAACACCGACGCGGCGATCGAAAAAGTCGGCGGCGTCGACTACGTCATCGTCGTCAAGCGCACCGGCGCGCCGGTGAACATGGATCCGGTGCGCGACGTCTGGTACCACGAGGCCAAGGCCGTGGTGACCGCCGACTGCCCATGCGCCGAGATGAACGCCGAGGATCCGCTGTTCATCCTCTACACCTCGGGCTCGACCGGCAAGCCGAAGGGCGTGCTGCACACCACCGCCGGCTATCTGGTGTTCGCGGCGATGACGCACCGATACATCTTCGACTATCACGACGGCGACATCTATTGGTGCACCGCCGACGTCGACTGGGTCACCGGCCACAGCTACATCGTCTACGGGCCGCTTGCGAACGGCGCCACCACCCTGATGTTCGAAGGCGTGCCGAACTACCCGACCAATTCGCGGTTCTGGGACGTCGTCGACAAGCACAAGGTCAACACCTTCTACACCGCGCCGACCGCGATCCGCGCCCTGATGCAGGCCGGCGACGATCCGGTGAAGAAGACGTCGCGCTCAAGCCTGCGGCTCCTCGGCTCGGTCGGCGAGCCGATCAATCCGGAAGCCTGGGAGTGGTATCACCGCGTCGTCGGCGACGGCCGCTGCCCGATCGTCGACACCTGGTGGCAGACCGAGACCGGCGGCATCCTGATCACGCCGCTGCCCGGCGCGACTCGGCTGAAGCCCGGCTCGGCAACGCGGCCGTTCTTCGGCGTCGTGCCGCAGATCGTCGACGCCGACGGCAAGGTGCTCGACGGCGCCACCTCCGGCAATCTGTGCATCGCCGAGTCCTGGCCGGGCCAGATGCGCACGCTCTATGGCGATCACCAGCGCTTCGTCGACACATATTTCAGCACTTATCCCGGCAAATACTTCACCGGCGACGGCTGCCGCCGCGACGAGGACGGCTACTACTGGATCACCGGCCGCGTCGACGACGTCATCAACGTTGCCGGCCACCGCATGGGCACCGCCGAAGTGGAGTCGGCGCTGGTGGCGCATCCGAAAGTGTCGGAAGCCGCCGTGGTCGGCTATCCGCACAACATCAAGGGCCAGGGCATCTACGCTTATGTCACGCTGATGGCCGGCGAGCAGCCGAGCGAGGATCTGCGCAAGGAGCTCACCGGCTGGGTGCGCAAGGAGATCGGCCCGATCGCCTCGCCCGACCTGATCCAGTTCGCGCCGAGCCTGCCGAAGACCCGCTCCGGCAAGATCATGCGCCGCATCCTGCGCAAGATCGCCGAGGACGAGTTCGGCAATCTCGGCGACATCTCGACGCTCGCCGATCCCGCGGTGGTCGACGATCTCGTCAACAACCGGCAGAACAAGAGCAAGGAGACGGCGTAGCTTTTTCCGTCGTCGTTGCGAGGAGCGAAGCGACGAGGCGCTCCAGGCGGCCGCCGCGGCACTGGATTGCTTCGCTGCGCTCGCAATGACGGTGACGCATGTCGTCTGAGCCGTCAGGATGACGGAAAAAGCGCAACGGCGCTCCACAGCGGCCGGAAATTTAGAAAGCATTCACCGTAATTGCGCGCCGTTGCTGAGTGCGGCTACGATTTCGCGTATGCTGTTTACCTTAATGCCTGGTTGCGTCGTTGCGTGTCGGGGAATGCCATCATGCGAGGGAAAATCCTGGTGTCGGCCGCGGTGGCGGCCGTTTTCGTCGGAGCGGCGCTGGCGCCGGCGCGGGCCTCCGGCGAGCTGGTCGGGGTGAACGAGCCTTATGCGGCGGGCACCATCGTGGTGCGCACCGGCGAGCGGCATCTTTATCTGGTGGTCGGGCCGGGCGAGGCGATCCGCTATCCGGTCGGCGTCGGCCGCGCCGGCATGCAATGGGCCGGCAGCTCGGTGATCGCCGCCAAATACGTCGAGCCGGCCTGGGCGCCGCCGCCCGACATCCGGCGCGAAAATCCGAAGCTGCCCCTGCTGATCCCGGCCGGCTCGCCGCACAATCCCATGGGCGTCGCCGCCATGACGCTCGCCGGCACCGATTACGCCATCCACGGCACCAACCAGCCGTCTTCGATCGGCCACTTCGTCTCCCACGGCTGCATCCGCATGTTCAACGAAGACGTCACCGATCTGTTCGGTCGGGTCGGCGTTGGCACGCCGGTGGTGGTTACCAGATGACAGAGGACGGACGACAGACGACGGATAGCGCAGCTTCGCTTCTTTGATCTGTCCTCCGTCGTCCGTCGTCCGTCCTCTGTTTATCCGCACCAACTCCCCCGCCGGCCGCCGTCATACCGGCGTGCGTAGCCGCCTGAGAGCATCGCCGCCGAAATGTCGGGTGTGCCGCGGGTTGCCACATTGGCGTCGATGCGTCCGGGATATTTGTCCGGCCCGACGTGGGACAGCGTGACGCTGCCGTCGGCGAGCAGGCGCTGCAGCGCCGTGCGCGCGGCGAGCGCGAGGCGGAGCTCCCTGCTGCAACGGGCGTGCAGCTCCGCTGCATCGATGCTGCGCAGCCGCACCCGGGTCTCGTAATCGGGGCTCGGCCACGCGCGCACCCGCGCCACGAACGTGTCGCCGTCGATGATGCGCACCACCTCGGCCGAATAGAGCCGCGTGTTGGCTTCCGCTTCGCGGTAGCGCTCGCCGTACGGCGCGCGGTGCAACGGATGACGGGCGAGATCCGGCCTGACGATCTCGGCGGCGACGATGCCGAGTCCCAGCAGCGCGCAGACGACGAGCCAGGCATTGCCGCGCCGCGGATTGGCCAGGGCCGCAAAGGACAGATGAGGCATGTGTTCGGCCGCCTTCGTAGACGACGTCGGTGCGGGAAATGGGAAAAAGATACTAGGATAATATTGGCGATTATCCCGCACTTGACTTAGAGAAACAACCATCCCAAAAGTCGGTCCTGACAGGCCGACGCAAGGCCCCCGGATGGGGGCTGCTAATCCTCGTATTCCTCACCTTGGTCTTTGGAGGGGATGAACTTTTCGCTTTTCCGGTCGAAAATCCTGAAAAATCCAGTTTCTCGCGTAACGTCGCCATCGTCTCGATAGAGAATCGATCCGAACACGCATATTTCGGCCCGATTCCAAGCATCCTCAAGAATATCGACCTCTTGAAATGCCTGTCGATTGCGAACAACGAAGACGTGGCGCGCTGCGCTTTCCAAACGAATCGGCTCGATGATCGTAATTGCGCCACTGGCACCCGATGGCGTCCAAATTCTTGTTTCAATATTGCGCCGCGCCAGATCACCGCCGAATCCGTAGATGGTCGCGGTATTCACGCCAATATTTACGACATGGACTCGAACAATCTCTCGCGGTTCATCATCATAAGTCGGAGCCTCAATGAATCTGACAATGACGCGGGGCCGGTGAGTAGCGAGAAATTCCGCGCGAGTGAGGCGCAGAAGACCGCCCGTAGTCCACCAGAGGGTAAATGTGAAAACTGCGATCAAAACGGTAGCTGCGGCAATAGTAGCGTCCCTATAGTCATAAATGACGTGTCCCGCGCACCGACTCTTGAGGGCAACTTCATTAGTGAAAGAGAGCGGACCTTTTGGGGCCTGTTCTTTTCCGGCCTCGGTATTTTTTGCGGTTTGATTGGATATGCAGGCTTGAAACGACGATGACGTACTTACAATCCAGAGTCCGAAAAGTGTGCTGCAAAGAACGAGTAATACAGTTCCGATTCGGAGTGCGCCCATTAGCATCCCTCAATCGCCGTTCCGAAGATGTCGGGGTTTCTGCGGTTATTATAGCGGAACTGAAACTCCGCGACGTAGAGCGGCAGATATTTGCGGCTGACCTTGTGGAAGCTGCCAACGATTCCACGCTTGATGATGCTCCAAAAGCCCTCAATCGTGTTGGTGTGGACCGCGCCGATGACGTAACGGTGAGCCGAGTGGAAGGCACGGCCGTGATTGTAGTCGCCGTCCAATCCGCCATAGACCCGGTTTTCATCCGTCGCCAACAGGCTGACTTTGTTGGACACTGTTTCCCGGACGAACTGTTCGGCATCTTCCTTGGTGACAGATTGCAGAACGCGGGCGACCACGTTGCCTTTGCGGCGCACGGCGCCAATGACCGGAGTTTTCATAGAGGGCGCGTGCTTGCCGCCGTGTCCACGTTTGTCGGCGTGCTTGTTTTTGTCTTTCCCGCCGATGAAGGTTTCATCCACTTCGACGATACCGCCAAGCTTATCCATGTTGCGCTCGATCAGCGCGGTACGAATGCGATGGCACATGTACCAAGCGGTCTTGTAGGAGCCGAAACCCATAGTCCGCATGATTTGAAGGGCGCTCATACCCTTTTTGCTGGTCAGCATCATGTGGACGACGCGGAACCAGTCCCGGAGCGGTTTATTCGTGTTCTCAAAGATCGTCCCGGCAATGTGGGAAAACCGATAGCTGGTTTGCGGGGCGCACTGGTAGCACTGCCAATGCCAAGGGTTGCCTTTCAGCGCGGTAGGCTCAACGGCGCCGCAGCGCGGGCAAGCCACGCCCTTGGGCCAGCGGCGGCCAACCAGATAGGCGCAGCAAGCATCTTCATCGGGGAAGGTCCGCTCAAATTCGGCGACCGACATTTGATGGACGGGCTTGGGTCTGCGGGCCATAGGAATGCCTCCCTAGCGATAGGACAAGCATGCCATGGCTAAAACGGAAAGTCAAGTGCGGGATAATCGCCATAATATTCCGAAATATATAGACGGCGTCAAGCGGAAAATCTAAAAATCCGACGTCAATCCGTCCTTCTCCCAATCGCCGTAGCGGGTCGGCTCGAGGCCGCTGCGGCCGCCGGATTC
>JASHQO010000269.1 GCA_030039105.1 Xanthobacteraceae bacterium | reverse complement strand
CGCCCCCTTTCTTCATCCACTTCCAGAAATAGATGTGGTTGTAGTGCTGGGCGGCATTGTTGAATAGGCCGGGATTCTTGCCGAACGTGCCTTTGACGACGTCTTCGACAGACTTGTTCTCCCATTCCGTGCCTTTGGCGAGATTGTTGCCGTTGGTCACGTAGGCGGCGTGATGCTTGTCGTGATGGAATTCCAGCGTCTCGCGCGACATGTAGGGCGCGAGCGCATCGTGCGGATAGGGAAGATCGGGCAGGGTGAATGCCATTAGGTCTACTCCTCAATGTGACGCAGGGCGATGTGGTGAAACCGTCAAGTGAAGCGAAAGGTTCCTCTAGATAGGCCCAACGACGGGGTCTGGGCAACGGCTCTGCGACGGCCCCGCTGCCGCGCTTTTGGTCGCCGGGCGCGAGCCGCCGTTTGGATATTAGCCTTGCGTCCCTGTGATATGGCGGTCACAATAAGGTCGTGGCGGGGCCCCCGGCTTTGGGACCGGGGAGTTGGGCGTTATGTACGCGTTTTTGTTGATTTTGGGTGCGGTTATTGCCGCGGCAGGGGTGCTTATTGCCGTTCCAGGCTTGCCGCTTGACGGCCGCGAGTTCGACGCTTCGATCATCACTCCAGGCGCCGTAGCCCTCGTCGGCGGGCTGATCCTCATCGGCTTGGGACTTGCGGTACGCGTGCTCGGGCGTATCGAACGGGCGCTTGCGGCGCGGCCGTCCGCTCAGCCTGTTGCGCTCGGCGAGCCGACTGACACTTCCGCCTCGGCGGTGACGCCGCTCGAGCCGCCGAAGGCAGCGCCGGCGCGCATTTCAGTGATGCCGATGCCAGAAGCCCGGCCAAAGCCGGCTGCCGCGCCGACGCTGCTCGAGGATACGGCGCTGGAACGCCTGCGTGAGCAATTTCCGACATTGACCCGGCTCGAAAACGCTGCGGCCGCCGAGGACACTGACGCAGCGCTGTTGCCGACAGCACGCGCTGACGAGGAGGTCGCCGACGCAGGCAATGGAGTCGCTCAGGCCGCTGCCAATGACGTCGCGCCGGCCAAGGTTGAGCCGCGGATCGAACTGCCGATTCGTCCGGCAGGCCGGCCGGAGCGGCCGCGAAGTTTCGACGCCTTCTGGCCAAAAAAGCCGCGGCCGGCGGCAGCGCGAAACGGTCAGGCGGCAATGCAGCCCATACCCGCCGTTCAGCCTGCGGTGGCGGTCCAAGTGGTCGAACCAGCATTGCCGGCCGAGCCGACACAATTTCAATTCAAGGTAGCCGCGCCCGAGTCGCAGCCCATTGCGGTGCCTGAACCGCCGGCGCCGGTCTCCGTTCTCAAATCCGGCGTTGTGGACGGCATGGCCTACACGTTGTACTCGGACGGCTCGATCGAGGCGCAACTGCCGCAGGGCACCTTGCGCTTCGGCTCGATTGCGGAACTGCGTCACCACATCGAGCAAAGCGCCTAGCGGCGCGTTTCCGGAATATATTGGCGGGGCGCCAAGACTTCGGTGATGCGGTTTTTTAATATCTTTACTTCTGCGTCACAATATAACAAATCTAATGTCAGTCTTCGGATTCGTCATGGCACAATATGCCACCGTCCAATGCTTGGTTTGACTTAGACCTCCCGCGGCATGCCGCGACTTAACAGGTAACTGGCGCAATACAGAAGAGCGGTTCGATTAGTTCCTCCAGCAACGAACTACGGATCAGCAATCAGCCATTCAGGGATCAATCCTTCGGGGACCAGCCATGGCCGACAATTCTGGCGACAGCAGTTTCATCGAACTGACGGCGAATATCGTCTCGGCCTATGTCAGCAACAACTCGGTTCCGAGCGCCGACATCCCGAATTTGATCAATCAGGTGCACGCGGCGCTCAAACGCGTGTCGGGCGGCCAGGTGGCCGCACCGATCGAGCCGCTCAAGCCGGCCGTGGCGGTCAAGCGCTCGGTTACGCCCGAATACATCGTCTGCCTGGAGGATGGCCACAAGTTCAAGTCGCTCAAGCGGCACTTGCGGGCGCGTTACAACATGACGCCGGACCAATACCGCGAGAAATGGAGCTTGCCGCCCGACTACCCGATGGTGGCAGCCAACTACGCGGCGGCCCGCTCGCAACTGGCCAAGCAAATGGGGCTGGGACAGCAGCGCCGCCGTCGCCGCGGCTGATCGTTCAGCGCTGCAACACGCCCACCGCGCGGTTGGCGAAGCTGAGCCGTTCGGCCATCACTGCGACCACGTAACTAAGCAGCGAGTGGCTCAGCGACGGTTGCTCGCGCTTGATCCGCTCATAATCGCCGGTGGTGAGCTCGTAGAGCACGCTGTCGGCCTCGGCCTGGATGGTGGCGCTGCGCGGCCGTTGCGTGATCAAGCCCATTTCGCCGATGGTGGTGTGCCGGCCCAGGCTGCGCACCCGCATGGTGCGGCCATCGCCTACATCGACGATGATGCCGACGCGACCTTCGAGGATGAAGTGCATCGAGGCGGCCGCCTCACCCTGGCGGGCGATGATGCCTCCGGCGGCGACGTCCAGCCTACGGCAGTATTCGGCCAAGCGGTCGGCGTGCTCGGCGCTGCCCAACGCCTCGCATAGCCAGGCCCGCAGCGACGGCCGGTCGCCGGCCTCGGCGCGATGGGTCTCGATCACCTTCTGCTCGCAGGACTCCAGGGCGCGGTCGAGATCGGAGACAACGCCGACGTCGCCGGAGATGAAGCGGGCAGTGCGGAACGCCCGCTCGAGTTCCGGGCTGAGATTGGCCAGCACGATACGCACGCCGTAAGCAGCGGCGGCTTGCTTGATCTGCGCGAAACTGTGGGTGGCCGAGGAGTCGATCCCAGTGACGAGCCGGAAATCGAAAATCAGGAAGCGGCAATCGGGCGCCTTTGCCAGCAGCGTCTTGACGTATTCGTAGAGCCGGTTGGCCGAGCCGAAGAACAAATAGCTCTGCAGCGTCATGCCCTGGATCTGGCGGCCGTGCGCGGCGAGCAGGGCCAATTCGCTCGGCCCGCGGTCAAGTGATGAACGATATTCGCAGCCGTCGAAACTGAACTTAATCGCGTTCACCCGGCTGGCGCTGAGCGCAAAGGTGGCACAGCCGATGACGATGCCGATCAGTACGCCGGCGATGAAGCCGGAATAGATGATCAGGACGGCGATGGTGATCAGCGACAAATATTCGAGCGGCAGCAGGCGCCGTGACGAATGGATCAGCCATTGATAGACGAGATCGGAGCCGAGATAAAACAGCAGGCCGCAGAGCACGTATTTGGGCACGTAGCCGAGGAACGATGGATCGGCGATCAATACGGCGGCCGATATCGCGGCTACCGTCAGTCCGGAAAGCCGGCTGGCGGCGCCTGCGGTGTATGCCAGGATCGATCGGCTGAGCGACGTGCAGACCACCATGCCGCCGAGCCCCGCGGTCAACAGGTTGGCAAGACCGTGCACCTTGAGGTCACGCTCGATGTTGGCCTCGCTGCGGGTGGCGATCTCGATCCCCGTGGTGTTGAGCAACAGCGTGCTGATGGTCACGAACATGACGGCGAGCACGTCGCCGGTGAACGAAGGCAATGCCGCCCACGGAAAACTTCGCAGCGCACCGGCCTGCCACGGCAGCGTGAGAGCGGCGGCGGGCTGCGGGTTGAACATCCAGCCATAGGCCTGCGCGCTCGCAAGCGACGTGCCGCTCGCCAGCAGAACCACATAGGTGACGGCGACTGATCCCAGGAGTGCGCCCGGCAGCATGAATGGGCTTTTCGAGCGACGCAGCAGCACGTGCAGCACGATTGCGACCGCGGCGCCGGCCGCAAGCTTGCCGGCGAGCGCCGTATCGGCGAAGGCGGCGAGATTGGCCAGCGTCGGCCGCTGGTCGGTGACGACCTGCATCGCACCGGTGACCATCAGCCAGCCGGTCGCGCCAAGGAAGCCGCCGATCACCGGATAGGGCATGAAGCGGATGGCACGGCCGGCATGGGTGAAACCCAACACGCACAGCAACAGCCCGGTTACCGCCGACGCCAACGCGATGGCGATCACGGCGGGCATCAGGAGCTCGGTATTGCCGGCGGCGACGGGGCGCTGGATGACGGTCGCGACCAGGGCGGCGATGACGACGGAGATCGAACTGTCCGGCCCGGCAACCGCGAACGGCAGTGAGCTGCGTATCGCCACGATCGCGCCACCGACCGCCGCTGACATGAAGGTGATGGCGATGCCGTAGGACAGGGAGTCCTGCAGCGGACCGGAAAAGATCAGTGCCGCGTAAGACAGCGAATACGTGATCGTCAGCACGCTGCAGATCGTGCCGGCGAACACGTCGGTCAGCCCGGTGCGCAGGCCGAAGTGGAGTTTTGGGTTATCCAACGTGCTGCCTTTGCGGAGGACCCGCGTCCGATCTGGCGGCCTCGTCGGCGATCATTCCACGCCCCGGGCGAGACTTACAACACGGTCATGTGCGGCCAGATGACGTTTAGGCCGCGGTCGCCAGCGCCGCACGCGCATCGCAGCGGATGCGCTCGACCATGGAGCGGAAGCCGTTGGAGCGCTGCGGGGTGAGATGCTCGCGCAGCCCCATCTTTTCGAACAGCACGATCGCATCGGTTGAGAGAATATCTTTGGCGCTGCGGCCGGAATACATGGCGAACAGGATGGCGATGAGGCCGCGAACGATATGGGCGTCGCTGTCGCCCTCAAAAGTCAGGATGGGCCCGGCGGCGCCGTTCGGACGCACGCTGGTGTCGAGCCAGACCTGGCTGGCACAGCCCTGCACCTTGTTGGCGTCGGTATGGGCTTCCGGCGCCAGCGGCGGCAGCTCGCGTCCGAGTTCGATCAGATAGCGGTAGCGATCGTCCCACTCGTCGAGGAGCGAGAAATTGTCGATGATTTCGTCGATATCAGCCATCAGCCGGCGTCCCAAATCACCCTTCTATATAGAGGGCGGGACCGGCGAGGTCGATGTGGGTCCCGCTCTTCGGAGGGTCGGAGCGAGCGCGGCTCGATTTACGCCGCGTGCTTGGCGTCCTTGGGCTGCGGGCCGCGCCACGCCGGAGCGAGGTCGGCGGGGGTCAGCGTATTCTGCGACGACGACTTGACCGGCTCGACCTTCGCCGGATTGCCGCTCGATGCAGTGCCGTGAGGCAGCGCGCCGGTGTCTTTCGGTGCCAGCGCCTCAGTCAAGAAATCATAAAGCATCTTGGCGCCGGCCTGGGCCTTGTAGCCAAGGGACACGGCGACTTGTGAACCGACCACGCAGGCATCGGGCTGACGCGTGCAGAAGCCGCGCAGGTCCTGCACCGTGGCGGACGCCGCCGAGATTGCTTCGGAAGTCTTGACGTCACCGCCCGGCGGGTTCTGCGCCGATCCGCTGGGCAGCAGGATCAGCACGACGCCGAGCCAGAACGCCATTCGCAACAGAAAGAACATCAGTCTCGTTTCCCCGGCGGCAGCTATCGCCGCATGGCCGCGCAACCTAGCAGGCATCGTTGAAAGCCACGTTCGCTCGATGGGGACGTTTTTGTCCATAATCGATGAGAATACGCCGCAATTTTTCGAACAATTGGAGAAAATATAATTTACCTAAAATTTGAGCGAATGGGCGCGAGGCCGCTGATTGCGGCAGTTTCGCCGTTGCCGGAAATCCGCTATTTCCGCACGGTTTCGCCGCTGCCGCGTTTGTCAAACAAATGGCAACCCTTCGCGGCAACGGGCGATTCACCATGACGACGGATCGGGTGGAGCCGCGGAGGGTCGTCGCAGCGGTACGGAGCCGTTGCCGCACCCGCCCTTTAGCGTTCGTTTAAGTCGCGTCTGACACGATCCTCGCCATAGAACAAAGGGGGCGCGTCTGCACAGCGGGCGTGCGACGGGAACGTGGGCTTCTTCGCGCCAGTCTGGGATTATGTTGAGGCGCTCGTTCACCCCTCGGCGCAGCAGGATGCGCTGACGGCGTCGCGCCATCGCGCCTTCATCGCGCCGCGCATTCTCGGCAGCATCGTCGCGCTCGCCGTGTTTCCGATCTATCTGATTGCGCGCACTGCGCCGACCGCGATCGAGCTTATGGTCTTTGCTTGGCTCGTCGTACCGATCCTCACCGCCTATTTTCTGTCGCGCACTGGCCGCTATGAGAGCGCGCACGTCCTGTCGGCGCTGGCCCTGACCGGCCTGGTGACCGCGGTCGCCGCCTCGACCGGCGGCATCGTTTCGTCGGCCGCGATCTGGCTCGTGGTGGCGCCGCTCGAGGCGGCGCTGTCGGCGTCGCGCCGCGTCGTCGCCATCGCCTCAACGCTCGCGCTTAGTGCCGCCGGTCTTCTGGTATTGCTTGGTGTGGCAAACCTTCTGCCGGCGCCGAACTCCGACGGCTCGCAGGCGGCGGCGCTTGCCGCGCTCGGCATCGTATCGGCGGTGCTCTATGCGGCCGGGCTCGCGCTCGGCGCCGAGGCGCTGGCGCGGACTAGCTTCTGGCTGCTTTACGCCGAGGAGGATCGCTATCGGATGCTGGCGCGGAATATGACCGACGTCATTGTCCGGCACGGAGGCGACGGCGCGGCGCTGTTCATCTCGCCGGCCGGCGAGGCGCTGTTCGGCGCCGGCCTTGCCGGGCTGCTCGGCCACGGTTTGTTCGACCGCGTCCACGTCGCCGACCGTCCCGCCTACCTGACGGCCCTGGGCGACGCCGCCGCGCTCGCCGAGAGCCGGTCGGTCGAGTTCCGCGTGCGGTGCGACGGCGTTGACGCCGACGGCCGCGCCACGGCCGAATTCGTCTGGGTCGAGATGCGCTGTCGGCCGGTTGAACGGGCCGGCATCGAGGCCAATGCGGGCCGCCGCGAGGTCGTCGCCGTGCTGCGCGACGTGACCGAGCGCAAACGGCAGGAACGGGCGTTGCAAGATGCGCGCGCCGAGGCCGAACGCGCCAATGCCGCGAAAACCCGCTTCCTCGCCACCATGAGCCACGAATTGCGCACGCCGCTCAACGCCATCATCGGCTTCTCCGAGATGTTGACGAAGGAGGCGGCGCTGATGATCGACGCCAAACGGCGCGTCGAATATGCCGGCCTGATCAACGATTCCGGCACGCACCTGCTCTCGGTCGTCAACGGCATCCTCGATATGTCGAAGATCGAGACCGACAATTTCGAAATCACGCCCGAGCCGTTCGATCCGGCGAAGGTCGTCGCCAATTGCTGCGACATTCTGGCGTTGCGGGCGCGCGACGCCGGTGTGGCGCTGGAACGGTTTTCGCCCGACAGCCTTCCTGAAATTGTAGCCGATAAGCGCGCGCTCAACCAGATCCTCCTCAACCTGGTCTCGAACGCGATCCGCTTCACCGACCGTGGCGGCAAGGTTTTGGTCAGCGCGCGCGCCGAAGCGGGCAGTATCGTCTTCGTGATCGAGGACAGCGGCGTCGGCATCAGCGATGCGGATTTGGCGCGGGTCGGCGAGCCCTATTTCCAGGCCGGCGCGTCCTATGACCGCCGCCATGGCGGCACCGGCTTGGGCCTGTCCATAGTCAAGGGTCTGGTCCGGCTGCACGGCGGTGAATTCGCGATCCGCAGCCGCCTCGGTGAAGGCACGCGCATCACGGTCAGTCTGCCGCTCGATTGCGAATTGTCGCGGCCGGCGAAGAAGCGCGCCTCGGCATCGGTCAGCCCGATCATCAAGGTCGTGCACCCGCTGACCGATCTCGAGTCGACAACAATGGTGAAGAAAAGTGCGTGACCGCCGCAACGATCAGCGCCGCGCCAATGCGCGCACCGGGACGCTCGCCGGCCTATTCGGATCGCGGCTTATGACCAGCTTTGCCGATCGACCGGTCGATTCCTTCGCCATCCTCGGCGCGGTTGCCGCGACCATCGTGATCGTCGTCAATGCGGTATTTTTGCAGTCGGGCGCGCATCCGGCGCCATTTGTCGCCAATCCGGCCTTGCCGAAGAGCGACACCGTGGAGACGGCACCGAAGCCGGGGCCGCACATCGTCGATATGAGCGCTACCCATTCCGTGCCCGTGCCGCGGCCGCAGCAGACTATACCGACGCCGATGCCGGCACCACCGCGGCGCAGCGATCCGATCGCCGATCTAATCAGTCCGTCGCCGCGCATCCTGGCGATCCAGCGTGCGCTTTCCAGTTATGGCTACGGCCAGCTCAAGCAGACTGGGCTTCTCGACGAATCGACCAGCCAGGCCATCGAAAAATTCGAGCGTGAGCACAAGATGCCGGTCACCGGCCGCATCTCCGATCGCCTAGTCGGCGAGCTCGCCGCCCTGACGGGTCGTTCCCTCGAATAGCGAGTTTGCGGCGGTTGCCGGATCGAGTCATATGTCGCTCGCCGCTGGAGCCGAGCGATGCGTTTGAAATCCGCACTTTGGGTTGCCGCTTATCTGCGCCGCTGTCAGGTCGAAGGCGCCTTTGCGGTGGTGCGCCGGCGCGGCGCCGAGGAGGCGGGCGCGGTGTTTATTCGCATCAGCAGGCTTGACGGCACGTCGGATCTGTTTGGCCCGGCGCCGCAAAGCGAGTTCGACGCCGCGGGCGCTGCCGATCGCGCTTTCAGTCCGTGCCTCAAGGAGCGGCCGGCGCCCGATGCCGCGGTCGAGGCCTACTTGACCCGCGAGATCAAGTTCGATCCCGACGTATGGATCGTCGAGGTCGAGGATCGTGGCGGGCGCAATTTCCTCGACGCCGTGGGCGGCTGAGGGAAATCAGGAAACGTCGCGGCGCACGATCGTGCGCGGCGATGCCAGCGGGCGCCGGGCCGGCGCTATGGCCGGACGCGCCCGCGAACGCTCGTCGTTCCAAACGACCGGCTGATGCTTTGCTGCGTCGCGTGCGCCGGGGTGCAGAGCCTGCCAGATCGCGACCATGCTTTCCGCCGCTGGCGCGGTCATTTCGTCGAACAACGTCGCCAAGGCATGGACCCGCTCGACCGAATGGCCGACCGTGGGATTGACGAACATAAGCAGGCGATAGACCACGTCGCGCGGAATGCCGAGCGCTTTGACGGCGACGACGAGCGGCTCGCCGTGCTCGTCGCGGGCAATGCGACGGGCCTGTTCGTGCGGAATGCGAAGCGCCTCTGCAAGCTGCCTGGTGAACTCTTCGCGATGGTTGCCGAGCGCCGCCGCTTCCAGGCGTTGGCCGATGCTTTGGTCGCGCACGACGACCACCGTGCCGGGCGACGTCGGTGCGACGATATGAAGGTTGAGCAGGATGAGACGCCGTTCCGGCTCGGTCGCGGTCAAGAACAGATCGTTGAGTTCGCCGGCGGCCGTCGGACTGAGCTTGCGCGGTGTCTCCGCGATCTCTGCCTGCTCGACCGGCGTTACGGCCGGCTTGGTTGTCGGGGGCGCGATGTTTTGTGCGACTGGCGCAGGCGGCGCGGCTGCGGGCTTTGGCGCGACGACCGGAGTTTTCGGCGCCTCGACGCGCGGTGCCGATTGCTGTTGCAGCATCGCATGGTTCCGCAGTGGCGCGGCAACGTCCGGCAAATCGTTAACAAGATATTGCACGACCCGCGGCGGCGGCTGGAGATGACGCGCCAGCCGCGTCGCCACGGCGGTGCGCGTCGGCGTATCGACGCTGTCGAGCAGGCGCAGCGCCAGTTCGGTGTAGTGCCGTTCCTCCTCCGCCGTGTGCCGGAGCTTCTGCATATAGAGGTCGGTGAGGACGCGGATCAAAGTGGGGCGCATATCGACGCCGCCGCGCAATCCGATTTCGGCGAGGCTGTCGAGGCCGGACAAGTTCTGGATATCCATCACACGCGACTCGATTGCAACGGGGGCCACGAAGCTGACTTCGATCAGCACACTAAGTTGCGGGCGTTGACGGAGCGTTAACCTTGCATGCCGCTTAATCACAAAGACGCCGCAGCGCGGATAGCGCAGGAGGTCCGTGAGCCGGCAGTTTTGAGGGCTTGGGCTGGTGGGTACCATTGTCAAATTCCCCGACGAGGGCCGCATCGTGCGGTTCGGCCGCGCCGACGCGGAGCGCGAGTCCGCAACTGTCATCATCTTGCCGGTGGTCCGGATCGAGCGTTATGCCGATCCATCCGCCGAGAGCGCGGAACCCCAGACCCCGCCGCCAGCGGCCAACGGCGGCCGCCGTCGCGTGAGGCGCCGCTGAAAGCCGGTGCCGCGATGTCGCCGCGTGCCGGATCGATCCGAAACACCGCGCAGCCGCTCCTCATCTTCGCCGCTCTGGCGCTCGGCGGCTGCAGCAGCACCGGCGATTTCGGCCGTTTGGCGCAGCCGCTCGTCAACGACGACATCCATGCCTGGGTCGGGCAGGAGGCGGCCGCCCATGCCGGCGGACCGGTCTCGGTCAACAATCTGACCGACGACGAGCGCACGCTGCGCGATCTGGCGTTTCCCTTGATCGAGCCGCCGTACGACCGCGACCGCTGGGATGCGCTGGTCTACGAGTACGGCCAGAAGCGCACGTTCCGGCGTGACCTGTGGGCGTTCGACACTGCGGCCTATTACGCGCACCTCACCGGCGAGTTTCATCGCTCGAGCGCGGCGCGCTACAACCAGTTGATCGACGATATGCGCAACGACATCGTGCGCATGGATCCGTTCTTCACCGTCGCGCGCCGCGTCGTCGATATCGATCAGCGGCGCGAGAAGAGCATGCAGTACGTCGCCGATCTAAGTCCGGCGGAGCGCATCAGCGCCTCGGCGCGTGTCGGCGAGAACAGCCTGACCATCGCCTGGGTCGGCGCTTCGCTCAAAGCGCGCTGCGCCGGTTATCGCTTTGCGTTGGAACACCTCGCGGTCGCCGAACCGGAACCGGCGGCGGCTGAGGGGGATACCGCGCTCACGCAATTGACGCAGCTGATCGCCAACAACC
>JASHQO010000268.1 GCA_030039105.1 Xanthobacteraceae bacterium | reverse complement strand
GTGGCGCAGTGATAGACGTAAAGCCCCGGCACCAGCGCCTTCCAGGTCATGGATTTCTCCTTGCCCGGCTCGACCTGCAACGCCGCAGCGCCGCCGCCCGGCCCGGTGGCGGCGTGAAAATCGACCGAGTGCATCATGGCGCTGTCGGCGGAATTCTTCAGATGAATGTCGATGGTGTCGCCGACGCGGACGCGGATGAACGGCCCCGGCACCTTGCCGTTGAAGGTCCAGTAGCCGAACGTGGTGCCTTCGGCGAGACGGCCCTCGACCTCGGCGGCCAGGAGATCGACGCGCACCGTCTTCGCATCGCGCTGCTCGATCGGCGGCGGCAAATCGGTCGGATCGCGCGCGATGTCGGCCTCGACCACGGTCTGCGGCGCGAGCCGCGGCGTGACCACGAACTGGCCCTCCATGCCGGCAAGCCGGTGGCCGGGCACGCTGCAAAAATAGACGAAGTCGCCGGCCTTGGTGGCGCGAAACGCAATCGTCGTGCTGGCGCCCTTGCCGGTGACGCGCGGCGATCGCGCGTCCTGATCGGGAAACACGATGTCGTGCTCGGCGCCCTCGCCGTTGATCAAAGTGAGCTGGACCACCTGCCCTTCGGCCGCCGTGAGCACCGGATTGACCTTGCCGTCGATGTCGCCGCCGACGCCGACGAACACCATGCGCCCTTCGGCGATGCCCGATCGCAGCGTGTATTTGGCGTCGGGAACATATTCGGCGGCGGGCGCGTTCTGCTGCCCCTGACTTGGAGCAGCTTGACTTGGAGCAGCTTGACTTGGAGCAGCTTGCGGTTGCGCGGCCGGCGGCGAATTGGCCTGCGCCTGTTGCGGCGCCGGGCCTGCGGCGAGGAACGCGATCACGTCGGCGCGGTCCTGCACGGTCTTCAGCCCCGGGAACGGCATCTTGTTGCCGGGCACGATTTTCTGCGGATCGTTGAGATAAGCGTCGAGCGTCCTGGCGTCCCAGGTCAGGTTCGCGCTCTTCATCGCCGGCGAATACGAATAGCTCGGTTCTGATCCCGATTTGCGCCCGACGATGCCGGCGAGCGACGGACCGAGAATGTCCTTGCCCGGGTCGAGCGAGTGACAGACCTGGCACTTGCGGAACACGAGCTTGCCGGCGGCCGGATCGCCGCCGGGGATTGGGCTCGAGCCTGCGGCCGCTACGGGTGCGGCAGCGGGAGCAGGCGCGCTCGCCGGCGGCGGCGAAGCGGAGACCTGTGCCGTTGCGCTGCGATCGTGCGCGGGGGCGCTCAATGCGGCCGGCGGCGGAGCCGAAGGCCGCGTTTCGTTATTTGCCGGCGCCGCCGCGGTGTGGCTCAGGGCGTTGGCGCTCGTCAGAGCGTTCGGCGCCGCCGGCCGTTCGTTGTTGGCCGGTGCAAGCGCAGTCTGCGGGGTGCGCTCGCCGGATGCACCATCGCCGGCCGACGGTGAGGCGTAGTAAAGCATGCCGGAGACGGCAACCAATCCAATCGCGGCGATATACCATTCGCGTGCTGCAATGCGCATGCTCTCGTCCCGGCTTGGTTGGTAGCTGCGTTATCGTCCGGCGGCTGGTCTCCGTGTGCAGTCAAAATGGATTCGTCTCATTGATTTACATCAATGTCGTATCTCGGCGCATGCTTGCTGGTGCAGAGATGGCGATGACACCATAGGGAGACCCGATGGTCACGACGCCGCGTCCGACCTGCGCCTGTGCAGCGGATACGATTGAACGTCCGTCGCTAAGCCGCCCGCGCACCCGAGACGCGGCGCCCGCGCTTACGCCGCATAAGCCGACGGCACCGCGGGCTCCTTGTCCCATTCGGTGACCGGATCGAATCCCCACACCCACTCGGAATTGCCGTGCACGCTGCCGGTGCCGGCGCTGACCGCCTGCCGCTGCGCGGTGGCGTCGTGCATGTGCTTGAAGCGGGCGTTGGAGAACGACAGCCGCTGCACGCCGTGCACGCGCGGGATGCGGACGCGGCGGAAATTGGCGAAGGCTTCCACCGGATCGGGACAGGCGCCGAGCCAGCGGCCGAGGATGTAGGAATCCTCGAACGCCTGGCAGGCGCCCTGCCCTGCATTCGGCAGCATGGCGTGCGCGGCGTCGCCGATGAGCTGGATGCGGCCGCGACCCCAATTGCGCGTCAGCGGCCGGGTGAAAAGGCCCCACTTCGAGCACACGGTGACGAGCTTGAGGAGCTTGTCGAGCCGCGGCTCGGAGTTCGGAAAGCTTGCCCGCATCTCGTCGGCATCGCCGCGGGTCGACCAGCCCTCCTCGACCCACTTGTCGGTGTCCTGCTGGGTGACGATGTTGAGCATCTTGCCGCGACGGATCAGATAAGCGATCAGATGCCGCCCCGGCCCGACCCATTGAACATGGCCGGTCGGCTCGATCAGCTCCGGCGGCACGTCACCCGCGTCGAGCAGCGCCCGCCACACCATCTGCCCGGTATAGGTCGGATTGTCGGCGCCGTAGAGCGCGCGGCGAACCTCCGAGCGCACGCCGTCGGCGGCGATCACGTATTCGGCCGCGATCTTGGTGCCGTTGTCGAAGGCGAGCGTGACGCGGTCGCTGCCTTCCTCCAATCCGATCAGCCGGTGGCCGAGATGCACGGTGCTGTGATCGAGCTCGCCGGCGATGGCGTCGAGCAGATCGGCGCGGTGAAACGTATAATAAGGCGCGCCGTAGCGCGCCGCGGTCTTGATGCGGTCGTTGAATTCGAGGAACTCGCCGGTCAGCATGTTGCGGGTGTAGATGCCGGGCGAGGAGTGGCCGACGGCGGCGACCTTGTCGCCGAGACCGATCGCCTGCAGCGCCTTGACCGCCTGCGGGCTGATATTGACCGCGGCGCCGATCTCGCCGAGCGCCGGCGCCTGCTCGAACACGTGCGCCTCGATGCCGACGGTCGCCAGCGAGCGCGCCGCCGCCAGCCCGGCAAGCCCGCCGCCGACGATCGCGATGCGATAGCTTGATGCCATGCGTGCCTCCACCTGCGCCGCGATCAATAGCAGGCGCGGCCGGTGGAGGATAGCTGCGTGCCTATACGCACCTTACACGCCAGAGCCAGCGGGCGAGCATAACCGCCGCGAACATTCCGACGAATTGGGCGACGACGAACACAATGACGCCCGCGGGCGCGATGCCGGCAAATGTGTCCGACAAAGAGCGCGCAATGGTCACCGCCGGATTGGCGAACGAGGTCGAGGCGGAGAACCAGTACGCCGCGGTAATGTAGAGGCCGACGGCATAGGGCACCGCAGCCGGCGTCCGCACACTGCAGCCGAAGATCGTCAGCAGCAGCCCAAACGTGGCGACGGCCTCGGCGAACCATTGGCCGGGGCCGGTGCGCACCGTCATCGACACTTGCCACAAGGGAAGCTCGAACATGGCATGGGCGGCGAGCACGCCGAGAACACCGCCGACGATTTGTGCAGCGATATAGATCGCCAAGACGCTCGCCGGCAATTCGCGGCGCAAGGCAAGCGCCGTGCTGACGGCCGGATTGAAGTGTGCGCCGGAGACCGGACCGAAGGTAAGGATGAGCACGGCAAGCATCGCGCCGGTCGGCAGCGTGTTGCAGAGCAGCGCAAGCGCGCCGTTTCCGCCCGCGAGCTTCGCCGCCATGATGCCGGAGCCGACGACGGCCGCGAGCAGGAACGCCGTTCCCAGGCCTTCGGCAACGGCGCGCTGCGCAAGCGATGCCTTCACGCGCGCTCGACCGCATTGCCGATGCGGCCGATGTCCCTGAGCTGCTTCTGCAACGCGAGCCGGTCGAGCGCGCGCAGCGGCAGCGACGTGAAAATGCCGATGCGCTGATGGAGCATCCGGTATGCGTCCTTGAAGGCGAGCGCAATTTCGGCGTCCGTGCCTTTTGCCTGCGCCGGATCGGGCACGCCCCAATGTGCCGTCATCGGTTGACCGGGCCACAGCGGGCAGATTTCGGCCGCCGCGTTATCGCAGACGGTGAACACGAAATCGAATTCCGGCGCGCCGGGCGCGGTGAATTCATCCCAAGACTTGGACCGCAGGCCCGACGTGTCATGGCCGAGGCTTCGCAACAGCCGGATGGTCTCCGGATGCACCCTTCCCTTCGGGTGACTGCCGGCGCTGTAGCCGTGAAATTTGCCCGCACCCACTTTGTTCAGGATCGCTTCCGCCATGACGGAGCGCGCCGAATTGCCGGTGCATAGAAAAAGCACATTGTAGGTCTTAGCCATGGCTTGCTTATCTCTCGCTTATCTCTCGGCGAGCGATTGAGAGAGCGCCGGCACTGCGCCGAACCAATCGGGATGCTTCACGATGGCGGCCGTGCCGATCGAGGCCAGCAACAAGCAGATAACGTTGACCTGCAATAGCAAATGGGCCAGGTCGCTATTGCAACACCGATAGACGCTGCAACATTGTTCCAGCATGGTGCGCTCATGAACGGCTGCATGCGACAGCGGCCGGCGCGGCGGACTTCGCCGTCGGAGCGCAACACGAATTCTCATGCGCGATGCGCGCCTCGCGCTCGCCGCTGCCGTCACCGTAGTCGGTGCTGTCGCCGGCGGTGAGGAACGTCTCCCAGGAGATGCCGGCCGGATCGTCAATCCAGGACTTTTCGGATTTCGCGTAGCAGCACGTCGTCCGGCCCTGCTCGATGACGTCGCCGCCGGCGCGATGCAGCCGCGCGTAGACGTCGCTGAGCTCGCGCTTGTCCTCGACCTGAATGCCGAGATGATCGAGGCCGGCGGGCCGGCCGCGCGCCGAGATGGCGAAATTCACCCGCGGATCGTCGAGCATCCATTTGGCGTAGTCGGTTTTGGTCACGGCCGGCTGCGCCGCAAACAGCGCCGAATAGAAGCGAACGGCCCGTTGCAAATCGTCGACGGCGACGTGGACGTGCATGCGCTTCATGATGGTCTCCGCTACGCGTTCATCTTCTCGCGCTTGCCGCGCGCCGGCTTGCAGGCGGCTGCCGGCGCGCATTGATCGGGCGCACCCTGGCAGCAGTTCTTTGTCAGATAATCGAGCAGCGCGTTCATGGCGTCGTAGCGCGCTGCGTAGATCATCGAGCGCCCTTGCCGCCGCACGGTGACGAGGCCGGCGTCGCGCAGGCGGTCGAAATGGAAGGTGAGCGTATTGGGCGCGAGCTTCAGCGCGCCGGCGACGCTTCCCGCCGGCATGCCTTCGGGGCCGGCCTCGACCAGCAGGCGGAACACGTCGAGCCGGTTATCCTGGGCGAGCGCCGCCAGGGCGGCCACGGCATCGGACTTTTTCATATTTCGATAGATATTGAAATATCATCCCGCGGTCAAGAGATATTTCAATAACCGCTGAAATAATTTTGCGACGCCATGTTTTTCGCGCCATGTTTTTCGGCGCCATGGCAGCTCCCTCGGGAACGACGCCTTCGCGGCACGGCGGTCACGGCCGGGGCCGTAACGAGATCGGCTTCACGCTGTCGAGCAATTGACGGGGCGTCGCCCGGCATGCTTGTTGCGTACCACCTCATCATCCAAGTGGTACCGCGGCCATGCCCAAACTCTACGAAGCCCTCGCAGAGGCGTTCCTTGCGGAGGGGGTCGACACGCAGTTCGTCCTGATGGGCGACGGCAACATGCACTGGTCCACCGCCTTTGCCAAACTGCCGGGCGTGCATACCGTCCACGTCAGGCACGAGCACGTTACCGTAGCCGCAGCGACGGCCTACAACATCGCGACCGGCAAGCTCGCCGTTGCCTCGGTCACCTGCGGCCCCGGCGTGACCCAGTTGATGACGGCGCTGCCGGCCGCGGTTCGCGCCCGCCTGCCGATGGTGGTGTTCGCCGGCGAGTCGCCGATCAACGCCAAGTTCTACAACCAGTACATCGACCAGGCGCCGCTGGTGACGGCGACCGGGGCGCATTACATCGCCGCGCACAGCGTGCCGCGCATGATGGACTACGTGCGCGAGGCCTTCCACGTCGCCAAGTACGAGCGCTGCCCGGTGGTCTTAGGCATTCCCTACGACCTGCAGAAGGTCGAGCACATGGCCAACCAGCCCTACGAGACCTCGGCGATGTACCAGCCCAAGGTCGGGCGCATGCAGCCCGATCCCGAGCTCGTGGCCGCGGCCGTCGCGCGCTTGGCCGCGGCCAAGCGGCCGATCGTCCTCGGCGGCCGTGGCGTGCTGTGGTCCGGCGCGCGCGACGCGGTCGTCAAGCTCGCGGATCGTTGCGGTGCATTGCTCTCCAACACGCTGCCGGCGCGCGGCCTGTTCCACGATCATCCGTTCGGGCTCGGCACCACCGGCAGCTACTTCACGTCGTTGGGCCGGGAGATGTACGAGTCCGCCGACGTCGTGCTCGCGGTCGGCACCAGCCTGTCCTACTACGTCGGCGGCGGGCACTTCTGGAGCAAAGCCTACAAGATCCAGTTGGACGACGCGCCACGCGGCTTGCGCGATGGGCAGAAGGCCGCCGACCTCTACGTCAGGTCGGATGCGCTCGCCGGCGTCGAGGCCATCCATGCCGGCCTCGACAACAAGCTCGGCGCCGGCAAGCCGACCGCGGCGGCCATACGCTCGAAAGAGCTTGCGCACCGCATCGCCACCGAGCCGGCGGACGCGATGGCATTCGACATCGCGCCCGGCGTGCTCGACCCGCGCGAGGTGATCCGGGCCATCGACGCGGTCGTGCCGAAGGATTGGGACTGTGTCGTCGGCGGCGGCCATCAGGCCTATTTCAACACCCAGATGCGCGGCCGGCCGGCGGAGCGCTACACGACGGTCCGGGAATTCGGCGCGGTCGGCAACGGCCTGTCCTATGCGCTCGGCGTTGCGGCGGCGCGCCGGCAGGGCCGCGACGGCAAGATCGTGCTGTTCGAAGGCGACGGCGGGCTCTTGTTCCATATCCAGGAGCTCGAGACGCTCAAGCGTCAAGGCTATCGCATCCTGATCTGCGCGATGAACGACGGCGGCTACGGCTCGGAGTTTCACAAGCTGCGCGCCGACGGCCTCGACGACAGCTTGGCGGTGTTCGGCCGGCCGCCGCTGCAAAACATCGCGCGCGGCTTCGGCCTGCGCGGCCACGAGATCCGCGATGTGTCGGTGATCCCGAAACTGTTTGCCGACTTCGCCGCCCAGGGCGAAAGCGAAATCTGGAACATCCAGATTTCGGATCAGGTCACCGCGCCGGTGATCCGCCAGACCATCAAGCGCGGCCACGGCAATATGTGAAAAATCTGGCAGCGATCGTCCAAGGCCGCGCCGACCTCGTCGGCGACCGCTTCGATATTCCCTTCAGTATTCATCGGCGCCTCTTTTCCGGCGCAGCGACGGCGCTACGCCGGCTTGGTCGCGCCGAACGCCGGCACCTTGGCGGCGAAACTGTCGAGCCAAGCGACCAGCTTCGGATGGCCGGCGCGCCACGAGCCGTTGAAGCGGAAGTCGCGATAGCCGAGCGCGCAGGCAATCGTGATCTGGCCGACATTGGGCGGCGCGTCGACCGCAGGCGGCGCCGCTTCGAGCGCGGCGAGCGCCCGCGCCACCTTGCCGGCCTGGTGCTCGAGCCATTTCGGCTCGTGGCTCTCGGACTTGCGCCAGCGCCCCTCGTACACGGTGAGGATCGAGGCATCGAGCAGGCCGTCGCCGAGCGCCTGCAGGCGCAGCGCCGCCAGCCGCGCCTTGGCATCGCGCGGCACGATCTTGCCGCCGCCGGCGCGGTCGTCGAGATAATCGAGGATGACGCGGGAATCGTAATAGGCGGTGCCGTCCTCGGCGATCAGCACCGGAATCTTGCCGAGCGGATTTTGCTTGCGCACGCTGTCGTTGACGTCGGTGGTGTCGGCGGGCTCGACTTTCACGTCGTTGTCGAGGCCGAGAACGGCAATCGCAATCCGCACCTTGCGGCCGAACGGCGAAGACGGCGAAGAGCGCAAAATCATCATGGCAGCACCTGTGGCGTCATTGCATCGCTGAAGGCGATGGCAAATGCGTCGCCGCGGCGACGCAAAGAACCGGCGGGCGGCCGAGCGGCCGCTTCGCATTTTCAGATCGGCACCGCGCTCCCACGCGGCGCCGCACGTCCTAGCCGGTAATAACGAGGTTGACCGCTTTCGGACCCTTGCCCTTTTTGTCGGGCTCGACATCGAAGCTGATGCGCTGGCCTTCGGTCAGCGACTTCAACCCCGCACGTTCAACGGCGGTGATGTGCACGAACACGTCACGGCCGCCATCGTCGGGCTTGATGAAGCCGTAGCCGCGTTCGCCGTTGAAGAATTTGACGGTACCCGCCATTGCCATTGAGCAACTCCTTCCCCCCGTGGTTGCTTCGTCGCCGGCCCCCACGGCGCGACGACTAGGCTGGACATCCACACGGGCAAAAGAGCCTTAGCCGCATTCGGCTTTAACCACTCCGCCGGCCCCCCACAGGAGGCGGAACGTCTTCGCCAGCAGGCCAAAGGTTAGACCAATTTCAAAATGTGTAAAAGTGGGCGGTTACCTGACGGCGCTCAACCAGTCGATTGTGGTGGTGGCCTGGGGGCCGAACAGGCGGCCGAGCGCCGGCAGCAGGACTTTCAGGTCGGCATCGAGCTTGAACGGCGGGTTGACCACGATCAGGCCGGAGCCGACCAGGCCGGCATCGGCACGCGGCGGGCCGAGATTTATTTCGCAGCGCAGCAAACCGCGTAAGCCGGCCTTTTTCAGCCGCCGCGCCAGGGCGTCGGGCGCGTCGCGCTCCTTGATCGGATACCAGAGCAGATAAATGCCGGTCGGCCATTTCCGGTATGCCGCCGTCAAGGTGCTGGAGAGCTTCGCAAAATCGCTCCCCGCCTCGAACGGCGGGTCGACCAGGACGAGGCCGCGGCGCTCCTTCGGCGGCACATAGGCGTTCAACGCGGTCCAGCCGTCGAGCGTAACGACCTTGGCGCGGGCGTCGCCGCGCAGCGCCGCCTTGAGCGTCGCGGCGGCGCGCGGCTCGAGCTCGCAGGCGATCAGCCGGTCCTGCGGTCGCAGCAGCGACGTCGCGATTAGCGGCGAGCCGGGATAGGCCCGCAGCGTGCCGCCGGGATTGAGCGCCGCGACGGCGTCGCGATAAGGCGCCAGCAAGGCGGCTGCCTCGCCCTGCCCGGCCGCGTCCCACACCGTCTCGATGCCGCTCCGCCATTCGCCGCTGCGGCTCGGCTCCGGTCCAAAAAGATCGTAGCGGCCGGCGCCGGCATGGGTGTCGATTACCCGGAACGCCGCCGGCTTGTTGCGCAGATGGACGAGGATGCGCGCCAGCACCGCGTGCTTGTGCACGTCGGCGAAACTTCCGGCGTGGAAGGCGTGCTGGTAGTTCATCGTCGCCGGCTATCGCTCGTCATCCGGTCCCACGGTCCGCGCCGCACGGACCAGCGCATATTGCTGCGTTTGCACCGAGGCGCCAATTTGTTGCAGCACACATTGGTCGCTAATGGCACATCGGTCGCTAATGGCACATCGCGTCATTTGGCAACAACGCGGCATTTCGGTCGCTTTTCGGACCGAAGCGGGCATAGACCCAACGGGCGAAACAAATTGGTCGGTCGGAAATGGACCCATTTCGACATCAGGCGGGCGGCATTTTGCCGTGCTGCGCAAGACAGGCGCGCGGTGTGCTAGTGTTAATCTTCGGCCGTTGAGGGCATCCCCGTGAGAGGACGCGACTTTATCACGCTGTTCAGACGCCTGGCTGCCGCCTCGTCGTGCACCGCGCGTGCGCAGCCGGCGGACATGGCTAGTTCTGAAAAAAGCATTGCAGTCTTCGGCGCGACGATTGCCGGCATATTATTTTCATTTGCGATCGCCAATGCTGCGCCGGCGCTGGCCGATACGCGTGTGGCGCTCGTTGTCGGCAATTCCGCTTACAAGAACATCAATCCGCTCGAAAATCCCGCCAACGATGCAAGACTTATTGCCGATACCTTACACTCACTGGGATTCGCGCTAGTCGGTGGCGGGCCGCAGCTCGATCTTGACAAAGCCGACTTCGACAGCGCGGTGCAGGCCTTCGGCCGTCAATTGCAGGGCGCGGATGTCGGTTTGTTCTATTACGCCGGTCACGGCGTTCAGGTGCGCGGTGAAAACTATCTTGTGCCGGTCGGGGCCAGCCCGACAAAGGAAGCCGACGTCGATTTTCAGATGCTGAGCACCAATCTCGTGTTGCGTCAGATGGACGGCGCCGGCACCAAGCTCAACATCGTCATCCTCGACGCGTGCCGTAACAATCCATTCGGTCAAGCTGGATTGCGCGCAACCAACGGCGGCCTCGCGGAGATGCGCGCCCCGGAGGGCACGCTGATTTCGTTTGCGACCCAACCCGGCAACGTGGCGCTGGACGGCGCTTCCGGTGACAGCCCCTTCAGCAACGCATTGGCGGCGACGATAAAGCGGCCCGGTCTCGACATTTTCAGAGTGTTCAACGAGGTTGGCCTGGCGGTGGCCAGCGCGACCGGCGGGGCTCAGCAGCCGTGGATTTCGGTCTCGCCGATAAAGGGAGATTTCTACTTCACCGGGCCGCCCGCCGGGACGGAGGCGCACGCGCCCGAAAATTCCGCAGCGCAGGTCTGGGCGGTGACGCAGAACGCAACGAGCCAAGCAGTATTGCAGGATTTCATCCGGCAATTTGGCGACACCCCCTACGGCGCCATGGCCCGTGCGCGTTTGGACGAGTTGCGCAAGGACCGGATCGCCGCCGCACCTGCGAATGTCGAGCCGCAGACCGCGCCCTCGCCAAGCCTCGCACAGCCACAGGCGCAATCGTTAAAGCAGCTAATCGATCCGGTTCTTGTCGGCACTTTCGAGCGCCACTTTGTCGCCGACGATTTCGATTGGCGTTTTATCTATTCCATCGCCCCCGACGGCAACTATCGCCTGACCGAGACGCAGACAGAGGACGGCACCTTCCAGGCCGCCAATGGAATGTATCGAACCGTCAATAGTCAAACCGGTCGCGTACGCACGGGTCTCTACCGCGCGGCCGGTGCGTCGGCCATCGAGGTGGTGAACTCTGCCGGCTCTGCGATATTCCGACCGCTGCAACAAGCCATGACAATCAACCCGGTCCACCCGGTCATGCTTGGCGTTTGGCGCGCGACCGCGGTGCAGAGCGGCGTGACTTGGATGCTGACGATCGAGAATAATCCCGACGGCACCTATCACTACGAGGCCCGAAGCGAGGATACAGGGAGCTTCGTTGGTTCCGACCACCAATGGCGCGCAACTTCGGCTCTAAGCAGAAAAGCCGGCAAGGGCACTTATCGGGCGGTGGATTCGGACACGATCGAGATAGTCGACGCGAACGGTCCCGTGATCTGGCGCCGGCAATAGCTTGCAATTTGTGCCGACATGGTGACCGAAGCGGCCATGGAGCAACGGGCGAAACAGTAGGACGTCGGCGCTCCTTGGCCGGTGTTGCTCAACAAGCGTCATTCAGGCTGCGTCTGCGATTGGATCGAGACCCAGCGCAATGCGGCCGGTGAACCGGTGCTGGCGCTTGCTCGATAGCGGATGGAATTGGGCGCCATGGGCGTCGCGCAAGAGGCGCTCCAGTCCCGTCTTGCGGTAGAAGCCGGCGCCGCCCGCCGCTGCCAATGCCTTTTCGACCGTCGCCAGGACGTGCTCGGCGACGATCGTTTTGCGCACCAGGATGGCATTGGCGACCTCCAGCGTCATCGCAAAATCGAGGTCATTGGCGAGGCGAACCATGTCGTCCACGGCAAGCTGCGCAGTCGTCAGCTCGTTGGTCAGTTCGCCAAGCAGATAAGGTACGGTCGGATCGCCTTGACGCTTGTTCGCGTGGTCCGTCCCGATCGCCGCTGCGGCCTCCGCTACGCCGGCATAGACAGACATAATCAGGGGCATCGCCACGGCCAGAATGACGTTCCAGGCCGGGTGAAAGCGGCCACGCGGACGGCGCAATGCGATGGCGTCGTCCGGCACGAAAACGTTGTCGAGAATAATCGTGCGGGAGCCGGTGGCGCGCATGCCGAGGGTCTGCCAATCGTCGGCCAGCGCCACGCCGGGAACGCTGAACGGAACGGTGAAATGCAGGACCTGCCAGCCCTCTTTGGGATCATGATACGGGGTGGAAGTCACCAGAATGCCGCCTTTGGGCGAACCGCTGCCGAATGGCTTTCGGGCGCTGATGCGGAAGCCGCCGTCGACGCGGTCCGCCGCGCCGTTCGATTCCAGCCAGTCATTAGCGCCGGTTGAGATCAGAACCGTCTCGTCGGCGGCGACTCGCTCCAACAGCTTCTTCCCCGGCCGGCCGTTGCGGTGATTGTAGACCGCCGCGGCGACCAGATGCTGGTGCATCGACAGCGCCAGCGCGGTCGACGGGCAATAATGGGCAAGCTGGCGCAGGAAGGCGCACATGGCGCTGTGGCGCACGCCGCCGCCGCCGAGGTCGGCGGGAACCAGCGCCGAGAATACTCTGTGCTCCTTCAGGATGTCGTAATGATCGGCGACAAAGACGTCGCCTTGGTCGCGCTCGGCTGCGCCTGCGGCGAAGCGCGGTCCAACGATCTGCACGAGCGCCTGCAGGTCGGGAAACCGGGTCATGGCCGAACCTCCCTTTTGGGCTGCCTCGCAGACTGGCCTCGACAGCGCGGACCGGCAACTTTAAAATCTGAAGCGTCCGCCTTCCGATCGGAACCCGGCATGGCCGAGAAGCGGCGATACGGTCAGTTCTGCCCCGTCGCGCTTGCCGCCGAGATACTGGCGGAACGATGGATGCCGCTCATCGTGCGCGAGCTGTTGTGCGGCAGCGTTCGGTTCAATGACTTGCAGCGCGGGGTACCCCGCATGTCTTCGGCGTTGCTGGCGCAGCGTCTCAAGCAGTTGCAGTTTGCCGGTATCGTCGAGCACCGGCGCGGCAAGGGTGGCGGTTTCGAGTATCATCTAACCCGCGCCGGCCGCGAGCTGTTTCCCGTCGTCGAGAGCATGGGTCTTTGGGCGCAACGCTGGCTGCGCCACGATCTCGTCGATACGGCGAATTTGGACCCCGATCTTCTGATGTGGGATATCCGTCGCAACGTCGTCGGCAAGGCTTCACCGCGGGAACGCCGCTACGTAGCCGAGTTTCGGCTTTCCGGCGTTCCGATCAGACAGCGGCGCTACTGGCTGGTTTTCGAGCGCGGCGTTGTCGACCTCTGCTACCGCAATCCCGGATTTGACGTCGACCTTTTCGTTGGAGCCAGTCTGCGCGTGCTCACGCAAGTTTGGCTCGGCCACATCTCGATCGAGCAAGCCGTTCGCGACGGCCGGCTCGTTCTTGATGGATCGCGCGGCGACGTGGCGGCCTTCCGCTCGTGGTTCGCGCTCAGCATGTTCGCTCCCGCCGGCCGAGAGCCGACCGGACAATTGGAGCTTTCTGCGCAATAGCGACTATATATCGCCCCTTATAGGGGGACCTATTGGATGCCCGCCCGCGGCCTTCTTGGCTTCAGCCGCCGCGCACCGGCGGCATGGCGACCCGATCGCGGGTGCAGGCGCGCTTGGCGACTTCCGGGCAGTCGCGGAATTTCAGATCCTTGCTCAGGCAGATGCGTATCTCGGTGAGGCGGCGCCTGTCGCATTCGACCGCGATGGCGCCGGGGCTGAGCCCATCGTTGGCCTTGACGAAGGCATCCTGCACCGCGCCGGGCGCGACGCTGAGCGGCGCCGTCAGGTCGACGTAGTCGGGTGGAATTTTGATGGCGCCGCGCGCCTTGCGCACGGTGTCGAAATAAGCCTGCGCCGAGAGCCCCGAGCAGGTGCCGTGCTTGTCCCACTCGTTGTAGATCAGGCGCGGCGCCGGCATCAGGTCGAGCATGTCGTTGACGATGCCGTGATAGAGCCGCGGCGACGGCTGCAGGCAATATTCCGGAAAGCCTTTTTCATATTGCGGCCACAGCCCGTGCACCACGAACGAATAAGGCCGCGCGCCGCATTGCGCGCCGCCGGAGCGGCCGCTGTCGTGGGCTTCGGCGCAATACGACGGCGACCACGACAGCGAGAGGACATAGAAGTCGAATTTGCCGGGCACGTCCTGCGCGAAGGCCGTCGCGCCGGCCGCGGCGAGCAAGCCGGTCGCCAACGCGGCGCGGGCAACAAGGCCGATCATGCGCATCCTCCGCCTCGCCGTCGTCGAAACTGCAATCGCGCTCGGCCGCGAAACGCAGAGCCGGCAGGCGCCGAGGCCGGCGTTCAGGGTTTTGCCGAGCGGCAATCCGGATTGTAGGCCCAGTTGCGGTCGAGGCCGTCGACGCAGAAATTGACGCCCCAACTCGTGCCGATCATGCCCATGTCCTCGGCGATCGAATAGAACAGCTTGTGCCGGCCGCCGTCGTTGATGACTGCGACGCCGCTGCAATAGCGGCGCGGGATCGACTGTGCCGCCCACGGCAGCCAGGCCGTCTCCTGGATGTTCTCGATGCCGACGATGCGCAGCTCCGAGTTCCAGAACCGGATTTCCTTGGTGTGGAAGTTGGCGACGATGCGGTCGAGCGCCCCCGGATAGTCGCACGGCGGCACCTTGTCGTCGTAGCGCGGGCCGGACAGCCAGAAATTCTCCTCGAGAATGCTGGCGGCGCGCGGTTGCGATGACGCCGTGACACCGAGCAGCACCGCGAGCGCCGCGGCCGCCATCCGGCCGAGCTTGGCCGCATTCTTGGCCGCGTTCTCGGCCGCGTTCTCGGCCGCATCCTTGGCCATGCTCCGCACTCCCATCCCGCGCTGCCCCGACGCCGATGGAGGGTGCCGCGCCGTCGCCAACCGGTCAAGGCCGCAAGGCCGGCCGGCGCGACGCCGTCCGGCGGCGTGGCACGGCGGCCACGCCGCCGAGTAAAGCCAAGTACCGGCAGCGAATCTTGCGCTGCTGTGTTACATAAAGTGCCGTTGTTGATTCGTGCAGCGGGGTGTGAGGCGTATTAGGCCGCGTCCCGGCTCTCACGTAACTCCCCTTTGTCATCATCGTGCAGCGTTCGCGGCGGGCGGGGGCTCGCTGGCGTCCTTCGATAACGTCGAGCGGAGCCGCCGGCAACGGCGGTTAGGGCTGGGGAGAAGAGGCTATGGGCGAAGTGCATCGACTCTTGTCCCCGGAGCCGGCGTTCGGCCTGCAGGCCGCAGGGCGGCTGATGCTGCAAGTGTTTCCGTCCTGGGTGCAGGACCTGGCGCTGTTGGTCGAAAGCGTCGAACCGGTGCGGCCGGCCGGCGCGGCGGCGGACTGGCAGCCCGGCGCCACGGTGCGGCTGCCGTTCTCGAAGCGGATTTGCGCCGACGGCGCCTCGGTGTGCAGCCAGGCGCTGATGGCGCTGGCGGATACCGCCATGGTGATCGCCTGCTCGGCGGCCTGGAACGGCTACCGGCCGATGAGCACCATCGACCAGACCACCCATTTCCTGCGTCCGGTGAACTACGACATCATCGCCGATGCCCGCGTCGTGCGCATCGGCCGCAACACCAGCTTCGGCCGGGTCATGCTGCTCGCCGCCCACGACAAGCGCCCGGTCGGCATGGTAGCGAGCGCCTATTCGCTGCTTTGAAAAATCATCCTTCCCCGCGACCGCGGGGAAGGATGAAGCCGCGCAGCTTCCAATCTTGCGTGTGAGCCTCTAAGCTTCCGCCAGGTTGCGGATGCGGGAGGTTTGCGATGCGTCGGACATCTTTCATCGTCGTTGCGCTCACGGCGCTAATCAGCGTCGCTGCGACCGGCGTGGCGCTCGCCACCTGGGCCGGGCCGGCGTCGCCGGCGGGCCCGCGCCCCGGCATCACCGGCAACGACACCGGCGGCATCATGCCCTATTCGCCCGATCTCGAAGGCGTCTACGAGACCATCGCGCAGGATTACTGCGCGCGCTGGCACCGGCTGTCGAAAGTCACCAGCGTGCACCGCATGTACGGCGACTACATCAGCTTCGTCTGCATCGACAAGCCGTGGATGATCCACTGAAGGCGGACGACGGAGGACGGATAAGAGGCGCTCCGCACACGGCGCCGTGGCTTGGCATCATCCGTCGTCCGTCCGCTGTCGTCCGTCATCCGCTCGCCAATCCCCCACCACCGCCTGGACGATCGCCAGCGCCGCGACGGCCGCCGTATCGGCGCGCAGGATGCGCGGGCCGAGGCAGACCCGCACCACGTTCGGCAGCTTGAGCAACGCCGCGCGCTCGTCGTCGGCAAAGCCGCCTTCCGGCCCGATCAAGAGCGCAAGCGGCGCGCGGGGCGGCACGCCGTGCAGCGCCGCGATCGGGTCGGCGATCGCGGCCGCTTCGTCGCAGAACACGATCCAGCGCGCCGGATCGCGCGCCGCGAGCCAGCGCGGCAGCGGCGCCGGCTCGCCGATCTCCGGCAGGCTCAGGATGCCGCATTGCTCGGCGGCCTCGATGGCGTTGGCGCGCATGCGCTCGAGATTGACGCGCGCGACCTGGCCGTGGCGGGTCAGCACCGGCTGCAGCCGCGCCGCGCCCATCTCCACCGCCTTCTGCACCATGTAGTCGAGGCGGGCGGCTTTGAGCGGCGCGAACAGGTAATGCAGGTCGGCCGGCGCGGTCTGCGGCCGCCGCCGCTCGCCGACCTTCAGGCTTGCGCCGCGCCGTCGCGCCTGGAGCGTCGCCGCCCATTCGCCGTCGCGGCCGTTGAAAGCGAGCACGCCGGCGCCGGGTCGAAGCCGCAGCACCGCGGTCAGGTAATGGGCCTGGGCGCGGTCCAGGGCGACGGCGGCGCCGGCCTCGAGCGGCGCCGCGACATAAAGACGGGGACTGCGAAAATCGTAGCCGGGCATGGCGGCATTTTGCGCTATACTGGGGCGTCGGTTCGGGCTTGGCTTTAGGCTTTACCGCAATGTCTTGGCTGTGCACCAGCGTCGCACCTCCTGCCCGGCCGCCAAGCGTGCAGCCAGGTGTGCCGTCAGGTCTGCCGTCATGTCGCCGAATTCGCGGCGTTTGTGCTGGCGCCGGCCAAGCATGGGAACCCGGGGAAGCACCGCGATGAATCGCAGTCTCGCTGCAGTGCTGGGACTGGCGCTCGCCGCCAGCTTGACGGCGCCTGCCGCGGCGCAGTCGCCGTGGCCGGACCCGAAACAGCCGGCGCAGGGCGCGGTGCCCTGGCCGTCGTCGGCGCCGGCCCAGAGTGCCGCGCCGTGGCCGTCGTCGCCACAGCCATCCTCTTTTCCCTCGGGCGGCGGCGAGGCGGTGTTCGGCGCGCCGCAGCAAGCGCCGGCGCAATGCCAGGCCTTCGCGAAATTGCGCGACGACGCCGCCCACAAGGCCGAGATTGTCTCCGAGATCGGCAAGAAGCACGGCGACCGCGCCACCATGTGCGGCGCCGTGACCAATTTTTCCGGCGCCGAGCAGAAGGTGGTGAAATTCCTCGAGGACAATAAGGTCCCGTGCGGCGTGCCCGACCAAGCCGTCCAGCAGGCCAAGGTCATTCACGCCAACACCTCGAAGTTCAAGGATCAGGTCTGCGCCGAAGGACCAAAGCCCAAAATCCCGACGCTGAGCGACGCCATCAGCACCACGCCGGTCGACACGCCGAAGAACACCAAGACCGGCGCCGGCATGGGCACCTTCGACACGCTGACCGGCAATCCGCTGAGCAAAAACTGACATGAATGCGGCGCCCGGCACGGTTGCCGACGCGACCGGCAACTGGGTCGACACCATCGCCCCGGCCTGGCTGCGGCCGTATCTGCGGCTCGCCCGGCTCGACCGGCCGATCGGCTCGTGGCTGTTGCTGCTGCCGTGCTGGTGGTCGGCGGCGCTGGCCGCGGTCGCGGCGCATGCGCGGGCGCCGAGCCTTGCGCATCTCGTGCTGTTCTGCATCGGCGCCTTTGCCATGCGCGGCGCCGGCTGCACCTGGAACGACATCGTCGACCGCGACCTCGACCGCGCCGTCGAGCGCACCCGCTCGCGGCCTATCCCGTCGGGCCAGGTCAGCGTCGCCCAGGCCGCGCTGTTTCTGGTGCTGCAGGCGCTGGTCGGCTTTGCCGTCTTGATCGGCTTCAATGGCTTCACCGTGGCGCTCGGCATCGCCTCGCTCGCCATCGTCGCGGTCTATCCGTTCATGAAGCGCGTCACCTATTGGCCGCAGATCGTGCTGGGCCTAGCCTTCTCCTGGGGCGCGCTGATGGGCTGGGCCGGCGCCTTCGGCCGGCTCGACTGGCCGGCGCTGCTGCTCTACGCCGGCTCGATCTCCTGGGTGATCGGCTACGACACCATCTACGCCCACCAGGACCGCGAGGACGACGCGCTGATCGGCATCAAATCCACGGCGCTGCTGTTCGGCGAACGCACCAAGCCGATGCTGGCGCTGTTCTATGGTGTCGCCGTCGTTCTGATTGCGGCGGCGGGCTACCTCGCGCATGCCGGCATCGTTTTCACGATCGGCGTCCTCGCCTTTGCCGCGCATCTGGCCTGGCAGATCGTGCGCCTCGACATCGCCGACCCGGACAATTGCCTCGCGGTGTTCAAATCCGACCGCGACGCCGGCCTGATCCTGTTCGCCGGCCTGGTGCTCGACGCCGCTTTGCGCAACGTCATCTAAAGCGCCTGGTTTTCCGGGCGCAGCGCAGCATGCAGCGCAGCGGAATGATGCGCTGCAGACCCGGGACCGCAACACGCTCCGAGTCCGCGACGATTCCGGATCGGCGGCGCACGTGCTGCGCCGCATCCGGGAAATGCAGGCCAGCATGGCCGGGAATGCCCCTTGCCGGGGCTGGGCGGCCAGCGGATACTCGAAACAATCGGCCAAGAATCGAAACGCGCGGCCACCAAGGCCGCCGATCCGATAGAGCCAAATTCATCGTCAGGGAGCGATCGATGAAATCACCTTATCTTCTCGGCCTGTCCGCGCTTGCGCTCGTTCTGACCCAGGCGCCCTTGGCGCGCGCCGTTGAGGCGCCGGCGGCGCTGACCGGCATCGTCTCCTCCGAAGCCGAAGGCGTCATGGAGGGCGTCGTCGTCACCGCCCACAAGCCGGGCTCGATCGTCTCGGTCAGCGTGATGACCGACGCGCACGGCCGTTACGCGTTCCCGGAAAATCGCCTCGAGCCCGGCCGCTACGATCTCGCCATCCGCGCCGTCGGCTATGAGCTGCCGGCGCCGGCCTCGGGCGACGTCGCCGCCGAGAGAACCGCCAACGTCGACCTGCGCCTGCAGACCACCCGCGACCTCGCCGATCAGCTCACCAATGCCGAATGGGCGATGAGCATCCCCGGCACCGAAGAGCAGAAGGCGATGCTGCTCAACTGCACGAGCTGCCACACCATGGAGCGCATCGTGAAATCGACGCACGATGTCAACGAGTGGATGCAGGTGGTCAGCCGCATGATGGGCTATGGCGCGGTCAGCCAGCCGGTCAAGCCGCAGCCGATGCTCGACCGCTCGCGCGCCGGCACGCCCGAGCAATACCGCAAAATGGCCGAGTACCTCGCCACCATAAACCTGAGCGCGACCGACCACTGGCAATATCCGCTGCAGACCTTGCCGCGCCCGACCGGCCGCTCGACCCACGCCATCGTCACCGAATACGACATGGGCCGGCGCACCACCGAGCCGCACGACATCCTGGTCGATAAGGACGGCAACGTCTGGTACACCGATTTCGGCGAGATGTTCATCGGCAAGTTCGATCCGAAGACGCTCAAGCTCACCGAATATCCGATCAAGAAATTCAAGCCGAACGCGCCGGAGGGCCTGCTCAGCATCGAGTTCGACACCGCCGGCAAGATCTGGTTCGACACCATGTACCAGGGCTCGCTCGGCTGTCTCGATCCGAAGACCGGCGAGATCAAATACTATCCGCTCGACGCCAAGTGGAACGACGAGCGCGTCCAGCTCAACTTCACCGGCCTGCACTACGAGGTCGACAACAAGGTGTGGACCAAGTCGGTCGGCACCCAGGAAATCTTCCGCGTCGACCTGAAGACCGGCGAATGGGAGAAATTCCGTCCGCTCGACCAGCTACCCGGCGTGCCGCACGCCGGCATCTACCAGGTGATGGCCGATTCCAAGAACAATCTGTGGATGGCCGAGTTCGCCGAAGGCCATCTTGGGAAAATCGACGCCAAGACCGGCCAGGTGACCTGGTACGCCACGCCGACCGCGCACGCGCGCGCCCGGCGCATGGAGATCGACGACCAGGACCGCGTGCTGGTGACCGAGTATCGCACCAGCAAGGTGGCGCTGTTCGATCCGAAGACCGAGCAGTTCACCGAATACACGCTGCCGCAATACACCTATCCGTACCGCGCCAACTTCGACAAGAACGGCGAGATCTGGGCCTCCACCATGTCGACCGACCGCGTCGTGCGCTTGAATCCGAAGACCGGCGAGACCGAGCAGTATCTGATGCCGTCCGACACCAACATGCGCACCGTGTTCGTCGACAACACCACGAGCCCGGTGACGTTCTGGGTCGGCTCCAACCACGACCACAAGATCGTGAAGGTCGAGACGACGGACTAAAAGAAACATGCGCCTCTCCTCGCTACGCTGGGAGAGGCGTACCTGGTTCGCTCAACCCCACGCCGCGCGCTCTTGCCGCGAAGCGTCGTAGCCCGGATGGAGCGAAGCGTAATCCGGGACAGCCGGGCGGCCGGCCATTTCGTTCCCGGATTGCGCTGCGCTCCATCCGGGCTACGCTTGCTTTGTGCGCATGCTCGTTGCGCCATCGCAATGCGTTAAGCGCCGTAGCCCGGATGGAGCGAAGCGTAATCCGGGACAGCCGGGCGGCCGGCTATCTCGCCCCCGGATTGCGCTGCGCTCCATCCGGGCTACGCTTGCTGCAGGGGGAGGGCCGATCGCCGCCGGGCAGTCGCGGTGGAAAGCGCGTGAGGCCGTAATGGGGCCGTAGCCCGGATGGAGCGAAGCGTAATCCGGGACAGCCGGGCGGCCGGCCATTTCGTTCCCGGATTGCGCTGCGCTCCATCCGGGCTACGCTTGCTGCAGGGCGAGGGCCGACCGCCGCCGGACAGTCGCGGTGGAAAGCGCGTGAGGCCGTAATGGGGCCGTAGCCCGGATGGAGCGAAGCGTAATCCGGGACAGCCGGGCGGCCGGCTATCTCGCCCCCGGATTGCGCTGCGCTCCATCCGGGCTACGCTTGCTTTGTGCGCTTGTTTGTTGCGCTATCGCGATGCGTTAAGCCGCTTCAGCGAATCATTTCTCGGCGCGAAGCACGTCAAGGCACAAGCGAAGCGGAAAATCCG
>JASHQO010000267.1 GCA_030039105.1 Xanthobacteraceae bacterium | reverse complement strand
GCATTGAGGTCGAGGCTTTTGAATTCCTTGGCGTAGTTGAAGGCCTCGCCCATCGGATCGGACAACGAGGAATTGCGGTGGAGGCTTTCGAGCCTGAGCTGGTCGGGCCACCAGTCGCGGTTTGTGAAGCTTGTGTGCATGACCGGGCATTTGCCGGCGGTCTTCTCGGTCTTGGCGTCCATGTCAGTCTCCGATCGCGTTTCTATTCCGTATGCGAGGATAGGCTCGCCGCGAACGACCTCGCTTTGATCCAGTTCGCATCCATACGGGTTATGGTTGTGACCGCTTGTCGCGGTTGGCGGCAACCATGACACATCGAGGCGCCGCTCGACAACGCCGTCGAGCCGCGCATTTATGCCGCTGCGGCACGACCCGTCTGCAAGACTGCATCGCCCGGCGCCGCTTGCGTTGCCGGCCGACCCGTGCGGTCAGGTCGCGTTGTTGCTGGCCGCCTGCTTCTTCGGCTTGGCCGGCTTCTTCTTCGCCACCTGCGGCGGCGGCGCCGGCAGCTCGACGCGATCCATCTCCATCAGATGGCCGCCCTCGAAGCGATAAAGGCCCGGCCGCGGCCCGCTATTATAGGTCAGGACCACCGCGCGTTGGCCATTGGGGTTGGTGCCGATCTGCACATTGCCCGGCTGGCCGGCGCGCGCCACCACGTCGCATTCGCTCATGCCGAGCGCGACGCCTTCGCCGAGCGCCGACGGCGGAGCGGCCGGCGCCGCCGGGCTCGCGGCCTGGTCGCTGGGCGCAGCCTGCGGCTGCATCGCCGCGGCCGGACAGGCGCCGTTGGCGTCGATCAGGTCGTTGGCGGTGATGACCTTGCTTTGCCGGTTCTCCTGCAGATCGGAAAAGGTGTAGCCGCCACTGCGGCCGAACACGTCCATCGGCTTGCGGAACCAGCCCGCGTCGGTACTGAAGCCGGTGTCGCCGCCGCAGCCCGACAGCGGCATGGACAGCGCGATGGCCGTCGTCACCGCCAGCAATGCGCCGCAACGCATTGATCCAAGATGCACCGAACCGTCCCCTAAGCCTTCAGCCGCAGCAGCATGCGCCCGTTTGTGTTGCGATCATGGCGCTTGCCCGGATGCCGCGGTAGCGCGACCATGCTAACGGTTCCCGCCACGCTACCACAAGTCACCGAGAGAATCGGCTAAAAGTAAAAAATCGACGAAATGACAGGGAGTTGAGCATTTTGCCGCGCGCCCCCCAAATACCGCCGCAACGCCACTTTGTGATGGCCGTCACGGACTTTCGGGGAACTTGACGGGACAGTTGCGGGGTTTATGTCGCGGACGGACCGGCCGATCGCATCTCGAAAGCTAAAGCACGATGCCGAAAAGTGGAAACCGGTTTTTTTCGGAAAAGATCGTGCGCACGCAAAAGGCTGGAGCGGGATGACGATTCGACCAAAACTCATCCCGCTCTAGTTGGGGGCGCTCCATGCATCTGCAATTCGTCGGCTGCGGCGACGCCTTCGGCTCCGGCGGGCGATTCAACACCTGCTTCCATCTGCTCGGAACGAAGATCAACGCGCTGATCGATTGCGGCGCCACGTCGCTGGTCGGCATGAACAAGCTCGGCCTCGACCGCAACGCCATCGATACGATTTTCATTTCGCATTTCCACGCCGACCACGTTGCCGGCCTGCCCTTCTTCCTGCTCGAAGCCAATTACGTCTTGAAGCGGACGCGGCCGCTGACCGTCGTCGGGCCGCCCGGACTGAAGACGCGCTTCCCCGCGGTGATGGAATGCGGCTTTCCGGGCACCAAGACGCTGGAGCTGAATTTTGCCCTGACGCTGCAGGAGCTGGAGATCGGCAAGCCGCGCGAGGTCGGCCATCTGCGGGTGACGCCGCATCACGTCGTGCACGACGACCGCGCCGGCCCCTGCCTCGGCTTCCGCTTCGAGGCCGAGGGCAAGGTGATCGCATTCTCCGGCGACACCGAATGGACCGACGCGCTGATCGCCGTCGGCCGCGAGGCCGACCTCTTCATCTGCGAGGCCTATACCCGCGACAAGCCGATCCAGACCCACATGGCGTTGTCGCTTCTGGAGAAGCACCTCGACCAGATCAAGCCGAAGCGCTTGATCCTGAGCCACATGAGCGAGGACATGCTCAAGCGGCGCGCCGAGGTTCCGTACGAAACCGCCGAAGACGGCAAGATCGTCAAGCTGTAGCGCGCCTCGTCATTGCGAGGAGCGCAGCGACGAAGCCATCCAGAGCGCCGCGGCGCCGGATTGCTTCATCGCAATGACGAATCCGTTCAGCCGCCGAGCGCCGCTTCGACCGCGGCGAGCGCGGCGTCGGCCTTCGAGGCGTCCGGTCCGCCGGCTTGCGCCATGTCGGGCCGGCCGCCGCCGCCCTTGCCGCCGAGCGCCTCGGCGCCCTTGCGCACCAGATCGACGGCGTTGAAGCGCTTCACCAAATCCTCGGTGACGCCGACCACGATGCCGGCCTTGCCGTCGCCGGTGATGCCGACAATGGCGACGACGCCGGAGCCGACTTTCTTTTTGCCTTCGTCGGCGAGGCTGCGCAGGTCTTTCAGATCGATGCCTTCGACGGCGCGCGCCATCAGCTTGACATCGCCGACCGTGCGCACGCCGTCGGCGCCCGCGCCGGAGCCGCCGCCCATGGCGAGCTTCTTCCTGGCGTCGGACAGTTCGCGCTCGAGCCGCTTGCGCTCGTCGAGCAAGGTGACGACGCGGCCCGATACATCGTCGACCGGCACGCGCAGTTCCGACGCCGTGGTTTTGGCGAGCCGGGCAAAATTGTTCAGATTGGCCCGCGCCGTGCTCGCCGTCAGCGCCTCGATGCGGCGCACGCCGCCGGCGACGCCGCCTTCGCTGACCACCGAGATCAGCCCGATATCGCCGGTGCGCTTGACGTGGGTGCCGCCGCACAGTTCGACCGACCAGCCCATGGTATTGCCGCCGCTCTCACCCATTGCGACGACGCGAACTTCGTCGCCGTATTTCTCGCCGAACAAGGCCCGCGCGCCTGACGCCCGCGCATCGTCGAGCGCCATCACCCGCGTCGTCACGGCAGCGTTCTGCAGCACGTAGTCGTTGGCGAGGTCTTCGACCTTTTCGATTTCCTCGGGGCTCATCGGCTTCGGATGCGAAAAATCGAAACGCAGCCGGTCGGGCGCAACCAGCGAGCCCTTCTGCGCGACGTGGTCGCCGAGCACCTGGCGCAGCGCCTCGTGCAACAGATGCGTCGCCGAGTGGTTGCGCCGGATCGCGCCGCGGCGCTTGTGATCGACGTCGAGCGCCAGCGCGATGCCGGACGCAAGCGTGCCCTCCTCGACCGTGCCGATATGAACGAACACATCGCCGAGATGCTTTTGGGTATCGGTGACCTTGAAGCGCACGCCGTCGCCCGTCATCGTGCCGGTGTCGCCGACCTGGCCGCCGGACTCGCCGTAGAACGGCGTCTGGTTGAGCACCACGGCACCGCTCTCGCCGTTCCTGAGCTCATCCACCAGCTTGCCGTCCCGCACCAGCGCCGCCACGACGCCCTCGGCGCTTTCGGTCTCGTAACCCAAAAATTCGGTGCCGCCGACTTTTTCGCGGATGCCGAACCACACCGCCTCGCTGGCGGCTTCGCCGGAGCCGGCCCATGAGGCGCGCGCCTTCTCGCGCTGCCGCTCCATGGCGTCATCGAAGGCCGCGAGATCGACGCCGATGCCGCGCGGTTTCAACGCATCCTGCGTCAGGTCGAGCGGAAAGCCGTAGGTGTCGTAGAGCGTGAACGCGGTCACGCCGTCGAACATGTCGCCCTTCTTGAGGTCCTTGCTGGCCTCGTCGAGGATGGCGAGGCCGCGCTCCAGCGTGCGGCGGAAACGGGTTTCTTCGAGCCGCAGCGTCTCGGCGATCAACGCATCGGCGCGATGCAGCTCGGGAAACGCCTGGCCCATCTCGCGCACCAGCATCGGCACGAGCTTCCACATCAGCGGCTCTTTGGCGCCGAGGAGCTCGGCGTGGCGCATGGCGCGGCGCATGATGCGGCGGAGCACGTAGCCGCGGCCCTCGTTCGACGGCAGCACGCCGTCGGCGATGAGAAACGCCGCCGCGCGCAAATGGTCGGCGATGACGCGGTGCGAGGCTTTGCGCTCGCCGTCGGGCTCGACGCCGGTGTGGTGGGCGATGTCGCGGATCAGGGCGTGAAACAGGTCGATGTCGTAGTTGTTGGTGACGCCCTGCAGGATGGCGGTGATGCGTTCGAGCCCCATGCCGGTGTCGATCGACGGCCGCGGCAGGTCGACGCGGGTACTGTCGTCGATCTGCTCGAACTGCATGAAGACGAGATTCCAGAACTCGAGGAACCGGTCGCCGTCCTCCGCGGCCGAGCCGGGCGGGCCGCCGGCGACGCTGTCGCCCTGATCGTAGAAGATCTCCGAGCAGTAGCCGCACGGGCCGAGCGGCCCCATCGCCCACAGATTGTCGGTGTGGCCGACGATGCGCGACTCCGGCAGGCCGGCGATCTTCTTCCACAATACGCGCGCGTCCTCGTCCGACGGATAGACGGTGACCCAGAGCCGGTCCTTGGACAGCTCGAACTCCCGCGTCACTAACCGCCAGGCAAGCTCGATGGCGCGCTCCTTGAAGTAGTCGCCGAACGAGAAGTTGCCGAGCATCTCGAAGAAGGTGTGGTGGCGGGCGGTGTAGCCGACATTGTCGAGGTCGTTGTGCTTGCCGCCGGCGCGCACGCATTTCTGCGACGTGGCCGCGCGCATATAGGGGCGCTTCTCCAGGCCGGTGAAGACGTTCTTGAACTGCACCATGCCGGCATTGGTGAACATCAAGGTCGGATCGTTGCGCGGCACGAGCGGCGACGACGGCACGACTTCATGCCCTTCGCGCTTGAAATAGTCGAGAAAGCCCGACCGGATATCGTTGACGCCGCTCATATGCCGCAACTCTCTAATGGGCCAGCGCTTTCCTGTCCAGGAAAGGCGCGATAGAAGGGGCTTCTCGCCACGCATATAGGCGCTTGTTCTCCACTGCGCTCCCCACCGAGACCCCCGGCAATGAATGAAAAAACGACGGCGGCTTCCCTCGAGCAGCGGCTGCAGGCCGGCCGATTCCTCATCACCGCCGAGCTTGCCCCGCCGGTGTCCTGCGACGCCGACGATTTGCGGGCCAAAGCGGCCTTGCTCAAGGGCCTGCCCGACGCGGTGAACGTCACCGACGGCGCCGGCGCCCGCGCCCACATGGCGGCGCTTGCCGCAGCCGCCACCCTCGTCGGCATGGGCATCGAGCCGATCCTGCAAATCACCTGCCGCGACAAGAACCGCATCGCCTTGCAGAGCGAGATGATGGGCGCCGCCGCGCTCGGCATCCGCAACCTCCTCCTCCTCACCGGCGACGACCCCAAGGCCGGCGACCAGCCCGACACCAAGCCGGTGTTCGACATCAATTCCGCCGCCCTGATCGAGACCGCGCGCCGGCTGCGCGACCGGGGCGAGTTGCCGACCGGACGCAAAGTCGCCGGCAAGGCTTCGTTCTTCATCGGCGCCGCCGACATGCCGATCGATCCGCCGGCCGGCTGGCAGCCGAATGCGCTGCTCGGCAAAATCAAATCCGGCGCACAATTCGTGCAGACCCAGTTCTGCATGGATGCCGCGCTGCTGCGCCGTTATATCGGCGCCCTCGAAGCGGCCGGCATCACCCGGCAGCTCGCCATCCTCGTCGGCGTCAATCCGCTGCGCTCGGCGAAATCGGCGCAATGGATGAAGAGCCACCTGTTCGGCACCATCATCGCCGACGATTTGATCGCGCGGCTGGAGCAAGCCGCCGATCCGGCACGCGAAGGCATCAAGATTTGCGCCGAGCTGATCGAGGACTATTCCACCGTCCCCGGCGTCGCCGGCGTCCACATCATGGCGCCGGGCAACGACGCGGCGATCGCCGACGTGATCGAAGCGGTGCGTAAGTAGCCCGGATGACATCTGTTCCCTCGTCCGTATTTGCCTCCGATTCCAACGTCCGGTGCACCGGGCATTTGTCGGCGATCTCGACGAGCTCCGCGGATAAATCGCCGTCGAACAATCCCGGGCACAGCGCACCACCTCGTGCTGCGTGCGCGCCCGGGAAACACGGAGAAAAGCCAACGCTTCGCCGCCCCGTGTCACGTGCGGGCGCGGGGCCGCCCGTTCCCCGTTTCCGTTCTGAACGAGAATGGAGCGCCGGGAGGCGCCAGGGGTTTGCGAGACCCCTCACCGGAGCTTGCGAGGCTCCGGCAACGCGCCTGACGAACGGGGTTGCGACGCCCGCTCGCGAGGCGCGGCGCCGCACCCGGCAGGTTTGCGAGGCCTGCCGGACGGCGCTGCGCCTCCCGGCGCTCCACCGGGCCGGCTCGGTTAAGCCGGCCGCGAAAGCGGCGCCGAATGCGGCTTTCCGCTTGCGCAGGACTGCGCCGGCGCACGTCATGATCGGGCGCTCGGCGGAATAATGTCCTGGACGTAAATAATCCTAATCGGTGACGATTGTCAAGTTCTGTCCCTGTAACAGAGACGTGACCGGTGGCGGCCTTTCACCCGTCGTCCTGAGGTCAGCGTTTACCGCCCCAACTCCCGCATCGCCGCGTCGAGGCCGTCGATGGTCAGCGGATACATCCGTCCGCCGAGAAGCTGGCGCAGCAGCCGGGTCGAGGCCGTCGTCTGCCATTCGTGCTCCGGCACCGGATTGAGCCAGACGCAGGACGGATAGGTCGAGAGCACGCGCTGCATCCAGACCTGGCCGGGCTCCTCGTTGAAGTGCTCGACCGAGCCGCCGGCGGCGACGATCTCGTACGGCGACATCGCCGCATCGCCGACGAAGATGACCTTGTAGTCGTGCGGATAGGTGTGCAGCACGTCGCACGTTGGCGTGGTCTCGGTCCAGCGCCGCGCGTTCTCTCTCCACACCCGCTCGTACAGGCAATTGTGGAAGTAGAGGTGCACCATGTGCTTGAACTCGGCGCGCGCCGCCGAGAACAGCTCCGCGGTCGCCTTGACGTGCCAGTCCATCGAGCCGCCGACGTCGAAGAACAGCAGCACCTTGATGGTGTTGTGCCGCTCCGGCCGCATCAGGATGTCGAGATAGCCCTTGTGCGCGGTGCCTTTGACGGTGCCGTCGAGGTCGAGCTCGTCGGGCGCGCCGGTGCGGGCGAATTTGCGTAAGCGCCGCAGCGCGATCTTGATGTTGCGGGTGCCGAGCTCGAGGTCGCCGTCCAGATCCTTGAACTCGCGCTTGTCCCACACCTTCACGGCGCGGAAGTTGCGGTTCTTGTCCTGGCCGATGCGCACGCCTTCGGGATTGTAGCCGTAGGCGCCGAACGGCGACGTGCCGGCGGTGCCGATCCATTTCTTGCCGCCCTGGTGGCGGCCGTGCTGCTCGGCGAGGCGCTGGCGCAGCGTCTCGAGCAGCTTTTCGAGGCCGCCCATCGCCTCGATCTGCTTCTTCTCCTCTTCGGTCAGATATTTTTCGGTGAGCTGCT
>JASHQO010000266.1 GCA_030039105.1 Xanthobacteraceae bacterium | reverse complement strand
GTGCCCTGCTTCATCTTCGGCGGCAGCGCCATCGTCACCGGCGCGCAATCGCCGGAATATCTCGCCAACGCCATCGCCCGCAGCTCCGGACGCTACACGCAGATGCGCGCCTAACGTTGCTGTGCCGGCAGTGGCGACGTGGATCGCGGCCCGCGAAGCGGCTGCCGGCATATCCGGCCTGCAAAAGCGCGGTTGCTCGTTGCCGCGGCGCAGATTAGACAGCGGCGCGTCGGGCAAGAAGAAACGGCACGGCCGGAAAGGACATAAATGGCGGTGATGACCGCGGCAGCGAGCGGGGCCGGGCAGCAACGCTCGTTTCGCGAAGTCTGGGTGATCAGCCTCGGCCACGCGCTGACCCATTGGTATCCGGCGACGTTCTACCTGCTGCTGCCGCTGATCGGCAAAGAGCTCGGCCTCGACTACGCGCAGATCGGCTCGATCCTCACCGCGCAATATGTCGCCGGCGCCATCGCCAACGTTCCGGGCGGCATCCTGGTCGATACCGTGGGCCGCAAGGGCCTGCTGATGGCGATCTCGCTGTGCTGGATCGGCATTCCCTATCTGCTGATGGGCGAATCCCACGCCTACTGGATGATGCTCGGCTGCGCCACGCTGGTCGGCATCGGCAACAATCTGTGGCACCCGACCGCGATCCCGTGGCTTGCCGACCGCTTCCCGTCGCGCAAGGGCCTCGTCATGGCGTTTCACGGCATGGGCGCCAACGTCGGCGACGCGGTCGCGCCGCTGGTCATCGGCGTGCTGCTGCAGAGCTTCAATTGGCGCACCGTCGTGACGATGAACGTGCTGCCCGGCATCGCGGTGGCCGCATTCATTCTCATGTATGTCGGCCGCCTGCAGATGGCCGACGTCCGCGCCGGCATCGCCAAGGCGAAACCGGCCGCGCTCGGCGGCGTGCAGCGGCTGCGCATGCTGGGTGAGCTGCTGCGCAACCGCGCGCTGGTCACGCTCGCGGTCGGCGCCGCGTTCCGTTCCATGACGCAGAGCGCGCTGCTCACCTTCCTGCCGCTCTATCTGGCCCGCATGATGGGCTATCCGACGAGCTGGATCGGCGCCTGCATGTTCGCCTTGCAGGCCGCGGGCTTCATTGCCGCGCCGATCGCCGGCTACTGCTCCGACAAGGTCGGCCGCCGCCAGATCATCATGTCGAGCATGTCGATGACCGCGGTCGTCATCGGCTTCATGATCTTCGCCGGCGGCACCGGGTGGTTCGTGCTGCTGGTGGCGCTGCTGGGCTTCTTTCTGTTCGCGGTGCGCGCCGTGCTGCAGGCCTGGCTCCTCGACGCCACGCCGCCCGGCATGGGCGGCAGCGCCATCGGGCTCCTGTTCGGCACCCAGGCGGTCGGCCAGGCGCTCGGCCCGGTCTGCGCCGGCATCGTCGCCGACCACTACGGCCTGATGGCGGCGTTCTATTTCCTGGCCGGCACCATCGTCATGGCGAACCTGCTGGTGTTCGTCACACCGTCGAATTTGCGCGAGGAGCCGCAGGTGGTCCGGCTCGATTGATTCTCGCTTCGCAGGATCGTGTCCTAATTTCGCCAAAGGCGTATCTGATGATCCATTCACTTAGGGGTACGTTCCATATCCGGAGGATCTGATAAATGCGTATCCTCATAACGGCAATCGCAATCGCTCTCATGACGGTGTCCGCTCATGCCCAGGGCATGGGAAGAGGACACAAACACCAACAAGATACGCAAAAGACGCAGGACCAGACAAAGCTGAAAGCCGACGATCAGGCATACAAAGAGGCGCTCAAGCGCATACCCGTACCGAACGAGAAGCCCGATCCTTGGAAAAGCATGCGGTAGGCTACTCCGGCCGGCGACTTGGTCGTGGCTCGGTTTGTCATCGAGCAGCGTCATCGAGCAGTGTCATCGAGCAGATAGATCAGTGCACGAAGTTGGACGGCGGATAGCCGCGCAGGTTCCGTTCGACGATGCTCTGCGCCGGCAGGCGGCGCGGGCCGCCGCGCATGACCTCGACGTGCGCCGCCTCTTTCGCTTCGGCCGACAGCAGCGGCCAACTGCGCGCCAGGCACGGGCGAATATCGCCGGCACAGCGACGATGCCGCCGGCACGCGCCGCGGCGGCAGTTCGGCCATAACGGCACCACTTCGGCAAACAATTTTCGGATTGCCGTGAAGGCCGCCTTGCGCAGCGTCGCCGCCTCCTCCGGCTTCATGCGCTGCCACGAGATCCAGCGGCGGTCTGTTTTTGTCGGCATGATGTTTTCCTTTCTTTTGCCAGTCGAGCAGAGAAGCTTGCGCAAGCTTTGTGTCCGTCATCCCTGAGGTGCGGGCCAACGGGTCCGGCCCGAAGTGGCCGGTCCGACGACAAGCTCCGCGACGACGCAATCCGGAGCGCTGCACCGCTGCACTGGGTTGCTTCGCTGCGCTCGCAATGACGCGTTCTCTCGTTCTCGCGATGCGATCGCATCCGAGTTGTCCGCACCAAAGCCACGAATGTCTTTCGCCTCCAGACAATAAGGGGAGGCGGAGCGCCGGAAGGCGCGCACGGATGGGGCCGCGCTTGCGAAGCGCGGCGCGCGCCTTGCGATCGGCGCGCTCGCCTCTCGGCGCTCCACCGCGGCTCTGGCCTCGGCACCGCAGCGCCGAAGCTCAATCCAGG
>JASHQO010000265.1 GCA_030039105.1 Xanthobacteraceae bacterium | reverse complement strand
CGGCTGGCGCGACTGCGCCAGGATCGCGGCCTTCGCCGTCTTGACCTGCATCGGCTTGTCCCTATTCGAAATAGATGAATTCGTAGTCGCCGCCGTAACCGAACCGATTGTAGAGCCAGATCCACTCCGATGTGTGCATCATCGTCGCCGCGGTGAGCGCCCAGCATTCGAGGTTGAACTGCTCGAGCTCGTTCCGATAACCCTCGACCATGATGTATTTGTTGTTGCCGACTCGGTTGATCTCCTGCACTGCGGTCTCGAGCTCGAAGAGCTTCAGATTGTGCAGGCAGCCGAGCGAGATCACCAGATCGAAGGCGCCGTCGCCGTACGGGTAACGATCCTGCGCGCGGTACCGGAACAAATGCGGCTTGATCTCATCACGGGCCTCGGCGAGGCCGTGCTTCGATATGTCGAAGCCCGCGATCTTCAGTCCCGGCAGGATCTTCTTCATCTCGTAGAGCAGGAACGCTTTGCCACAGCCGACGTCGAGCACGCTCGAGCCGTCTTTCAGGCCATAGATGTCGATCAGCGCTTGCGCCACCGGCTTCCAGCGCCCGTCGATGAATTTATATCCGCCATAGCCGTAACGGCGGTCGCCATCCCAATAGTCGAACTCGTATTCCTTGGCCTTGACCATGCAATGAACTTTGTCGTCGTTCATGCGCGCGAGATAATCGCGCTTGGTCGCCTTATGCAGTGGCGTTACGATTTCGAGCAGGCGGCCCATTACTCACGTCCTCATTGAAGCTTCGCGCCGGCGCAATACCGGCCGGGAAGGCGCAAAAATCCGGCAATGTTGGGCGATCGAAGGTCGTCGATCGGCGACCGTGGCGGATCGCGCGGCGTTGTACCGAGCCCTTGCCGGTTTGACAAGCTCAGGCCCGGTCTGGTTCACCGCGATAAGTCCCGCTGGCGCCTGTATTTTTACCATGCCAGGTGACGCGCCATGGCGCCCGTGCCTCGGCCGTCACGTCCAGGTATTTTTGAGCATGAAGAGTGCCCAGGCGGAGAATCCCGTCACCGCAGTAGCCATCGTGATCGCGGCAAGCTCTAACGCCGTCAGCCGTCGCCACATGTCGTACCTATAGGTCAATTCGGCCGTTTGATACCACCGCTTGGCAATGCCTGCGGCCAACGATTGGCCCAATCCTACGCTCAGCCAGTACGGTACCGAGGCAAGGCCAAGCCCTACCGTCAGGATGGCTGGCAGATCGACCATCTGGCGATACCGAAAGTCAGGTTCCGCAAAGATCGATGTCACGGCAGCGTTATAAACGAAGACCAATGACCCGATGACGATGCTTGCCACCAGGGTGCCGCTGAGGCCCGGAGCGGCGCGCGCGGCCGCGGCGTCGCGATCTTTGCGTTTCAACCGCCATCGATCGACGCCGACGAGGCCGGCAATGACGACGACCCATGTCGTCGCCATCAGGTAGGCGATAACGGCGGCTTCGGTTCGATAGAGATGCAGCCATGCTCGTTGAAGCGTCAGCAGTAGCAAATCGAGGATCGCCGGTCGCGGCCACTCCGCATCGAAATTTATTTCGCGAACCGCCTGCGTCGGCAGCACCGCAAGATCGCCAGCAACCGGACCCTGTCCGGTAAAAAATATCAGTCCGACGGGCCGGAATGGATTGAGGTTGTAGCGCGTATGCGCGTAGCCAGGCTCGAAGATGAAGTGCAATACGTTACGTGTGGAATATCGCAATATCATCGCCGGATGAGCGCGTGCGATCTCAAGTGCCGCCCATAGCAGAACGCGATCGTCGTTGGCTTCGCATATGAGCGTATAGTATTCATAGTTCGGGTGCGCGAGAATTTGCTCGATGAGCTCGTCGGGCGTGAAGGGGAACATGTGCGCCTCGGCAAATTCCTCCTCGGTGGCTGACCCGACGTAGTGCTGCGACATGAAGGCGGCATTCCTCACGCTGGGCTGTAGGCGATCGCGCAGGATCGCGAGCGCCAGCGAGAAGTTTGGGCCGACGTCGCTCGGCGACAGCCGTATGCCGTAGTCGAGCGTGTTGAGGTATGGATTGTAGAAGCTCTGCGCGCCGGTGTAGCTCGCCGTGCGGTCGGCATGCGCCTCGTCGAGGATGACGTGGCGGTGCCAGCCGTAGCCGCCCATGAAGGCGGCAAATGCGGCGAGGCAGGCGACATGGTGCACAGCTTTGCCGCGTACCGTGATGTAGCTCGCGATCAGAAACAGCGGAAAAAGCGCATTGCCTGCCGGCCGCGTCACCGAGGCGCAGATGGCCGCTGCGGTGAAGAGGTACAGGAATCGCACTCGCCCGGTCTGCACGAAGATCAACAGCGGGCATAGCATCAACACGGAGAAAAATATGTAGCTCTGGTCGTGATGTATCATCTTCATGAAAAGAAAAGGACTGAGTGAAACGACGCCCGCCAGTCCGGCATAGAACGCTGCCGTCTGCGAGAGTCGCCGGATCGCCGCGTAGATCAGGAGCGGCATCACGACGGCAAAGGCGGCCTGGAGCAGGAAAACCGGAAGCAGCGAGTGCAGCCACGGGTAGCCGCTCAACAAGATCAGCAGCGGATAACCGGCTTCGCGTTGCCCGAAATTCGGCGTCAGCATCGTGCCATGGGCGACCGCCTCGGCGTACACCATGAACTGATCGGCACCGCCGGGGAACCAGACCTTTCCGGCGAACAGAAAGAATATCGCCAGCAGTGCGCCGAGGATTGCCAGTTTCGCCCGATCCGCCCTGGTCAGGCCGCTCGACAGGAAGAGAGATATGGGTGCCACCGCCAACAGCAGCGGCGTTACCCGCGGCGTCGCGGGCGCTGCTCGCTGTTCGAATCGCGGGGTCGCCATCAGTGTATTGGCTGAACCGAGCTGTGCGTCACGTCGACGGCGTGACACAATGGAGCGCCGATCAGGGAAACATCAACTGCATCGTCTTGCAAGCCGGTGACACCACACCGGCGATGTGTCAAAACGCAGCCGGACCGGGACATATAGGGGTAAGCCCGCCATGGGATCCTTCATCGGTCGGATCCTGCTCTGGATCATCGGTGGTCTCGCCGTCGTGGCGATGTCGTTTTTCGTCACCCTGCGATCTTTAGATTTTTGGCTGACGCCGCAGAATCCGAGTGCCAACGTCATCCACGTCGTGGAGGCGACGTACGGTGCTAGCTGCAAGGATTTCACGCCGGAGCCCCCACACGCGAACATGGTCAAGACCGGCAACGCCACGGCAGTCTTGGCCAAGGTTTGCGATGTGACAAAGACGAGTTGCTCGTTCGCCGTCGATGCGAACCAGATCGGCGATCCGGCCGATGGCTGCGGCAAGGATTTTGTTGCCAGTTGGCGATGCGGCAATGACCAAAAGGTTCACCGATTCTACCTGTCGCCCGAAGCCAGCGGTCGAACGGCGTTGCTCAGTTGCCCGGCGCCGTGAGCGCCACCGCGGGTGCGGGCGCGAGCAAAGCGCGCAGCCATTGCCGCGCCGGCCGCTCGATCAAGGCATAGGACGCGCGGCTGATCAGCGCCAGCAGCAGCAGCGCTCCGACCCAGGCAACCCAGCCTGCCGCGACGTCCGTCGTCGTAAGCCCGAGCCGCTTGAAAGCGGACGGGATGATTTCGTGCAGCATGTACATAGAATAACTCGCCTCGCCTAGCTGCACGAGCAACGCCAACGACAACAGCCGCGACCACGAGCTATCGTAGCGCGCTATCAGATACATCATGACGGCGACCAGCGGCCCGTACAGCGGTGACGCGGTTCGGCCGATGAACGAATCGACGGGCGCAACTACACCATAAAGCCACAAGTGAACGAGGATCACTGCCAGGACGGCGACCGCCGTGAATTCCGATCCACTCGCCGGCGTCAGCGCCGCGATGCGCCGCGGCGGCGCCAGATAAAGCTGCGCCGCGGCCATTCCGGCGAGGAATTCGGCGAGCCGAGCCGCCGGATTGAAATAGAACAGCCACCGCTGCAGCGAATTCTCATAGCCGTTCGCGGTCGAGGCAATCGGACCGAACATTGCCGCGCCGACGCGATTGATGTCGTTCTCGTATCGGCCGCAGAGCCAAAAATAAAGGAGGGTAACGCCGTAGACCGTGACCGCTACGCCGATCACGATGCGCGTCGACCATTTGAGCCGCGCGGTCAGCAGCGCCGCGACGACATACACCAGATAGAAGAACACCTCGACGCTGATCGACCAAGTCACTGCCGAGACCGGTCCGTATTGGTAGGCGAGCGAGGCTTGGCAGATCGCCGTATAGAGCCAGCTTTGCGTCAGGGTCAGATAGAAGGCCAGCCCCACCCATTGCTCGTGTGGCGCACCGATCTGGCCGCAGGCAGTGCGTGCCGCGAGGGCGGTATAGGCGAAGTCGAACAGAAAGATCAGGACGTAGAGCGGGTAGAGTCGCGCAAACCGCGCCACGACGAAGGCGCACACGCCGCCGGGGCGGGACATCGCCGCACTGTAATTGTAGTGGATGACAAATCCGCTCAGCACGAAGAACAGCGTCATGCCGAGTCCGGTCAAGAGCGAGACGGTCTCCGACAGCGGCGCGCCGCCCCCCATACTCATGTAGTGGCTGCCGGCCACCATGACTGCTGCGACGAAGCGCAGGCCGTCGAGCGCCGGGATATGGCGGCCGTGGGCCGCGGGTCCGCGGTTGCTCGATTGGGGTTGATCGCTCATTGACGCGGACCGCGAAAACCGCCTTGGCAAGGCCGTAGGAACCGAAAACGGCTCGCGACCGTAGGCATTTTCCTCTTCAGTTGGAAGTCCACGCGGCAAAGCAGGCCGCGTCCCGCCGTCACCGCCGCCGGGCGTCTGCGCCCCATCGCCGCCGGCAGCCCTTGAGGCGCGCCGGCAAAGCTGCCAAAAGGGCCGCCTCACGGCACAGCAGGCCATACCGGGCTAGGGCACGTCCCCTTGTTAGTTCAGGACTCGACATCGCGTCCGCAGACGCATCGCCATTGGCTGGCGCTGGCGTTTTCCTTTGCGCTCACCGCAGTCACGCTTTTTTTCGTATTCCGCGGCATCGACAAACAGGTGTTTGCGCGTCTGTTGGCGACCCAGAATCGAGGTCTGCTCGCGGTCGCGGCAATTTTCTTTTTGCTGCAAATCGTTCTCGGGGGCGAACGCTGGCGCTCGATCCTGTGCGCCTTGATGCGCGGGCCGCTGCCGTCCGCGGCAAGCGTGCAGGCGGTGTTCTACGCCAGCATTTTCTTCAACTGCCTGCCGATCGGCACCGTCGGCGGCGACGTTGCTCGCGCCTGGCTGGCGCGTCGTTTCGATCTGTCGCTCACTCAGATCGTGCTCTCAATCATGGTCGATCGCGTTATCACGGTCGTCGCTTTGATCATGCTGGCACTCGCAACCTTGCCGGCAGTGCCGAGTCCCTATGCGAGGACGGCGTGGATCGGCGGCGCGGCCATTCTGGTGGCCGCAGCGGCCGGACTATCGCTCCTTGGCCCGATCGAGCGCCTGCTCAGTCGCTGGCGGCATCAGCGGCTCATCCATTTGCTGCTGCGCATGGCCGAGGACGTGCGGCTGCTGGTCGGCCGCGCCGGCCTCGTCGCGCTCGGCTTCGCGCTGGTCTCGGCGGCCTGCGCCGGGCTCGGCGCCTATTGCATCGCCCAGAGTTTGGGCATCGGCGTCGGTCCGGTGCCGATGATCGCGGTGACCTCGATCATGACGCTGGTCGTGGCGCTGCCGGTGTCGGTCGCCGGCTGGGGGGTGCGCGAAGTGTCGCTGGTGGCGCTGCTCGGCGTGCTCGGCGTCGACCGCGAGGCGGCGCTGGTGCTATCGGTCGAGATCGGCCTGATCAACACCTTGCTGAGCCTGCCTGGCGGCGTCGTCTGGCTGACCCTGCGCGATCCTCGCAATGCCGCCTCGCCGGCCAAATAGAGGCGGCTTGCGCTGCCAACCAGGAATGCGGCACGATCCGGGCCGCAGCGAACCGTAGCGTTGCAGAAAGGCGCATCATGAGCGGCAATCCGGCCCAGAGCAGAGGCGATGCCTATTGGGACCGCGCCGGCGAGCAGGGCTACGGCCAAGCGATGTACAGCAGCGCCGATATCGAGGCCAATGTCCGCGGCCGCTTGTGGCAGATCGCGCTCGATATCGCCCGTGAGCTCGGCGTGCCGGCGGATGGGCGCGTCCTCGATTTCGGTTGCGGCGACGGCGCCTTCGCCAATCAGATATTGGCGGATCGCTATCGCGCCGTCGAAGGCCTCGACAAATCCGAGCCCGCCATCCGGCGCGCCGAGGCCGAATCGCGCAATGGCGCGAGTTTTCGCGCTGCCGACCTGATCACGTTCGATTACGATTCGCTGCCACGCTATGACGGCGCCTTCCTGCTCGGCATCCTGCACCACGTCAAAGCCGCTACTCCCGACATCGTCCGGTCCCTGGCGCGCCGCACCGACAAGATGATCGTGCTCGAACCCAACGGCAATCACCTCGTGCGCAAGGCGCTCGAGTTCACCCCGAGCTATCGCGCCGCCGGCGAAGACAGCTTCCGCGCCAAGGATTTGATTGCGATCTTCGATGCCGCCGGCTGGCACACCAAGATCTGGCAGCGCGTCAATCTGTTTCCCAATTTCACGCCGAGTTTCGTCTATCGCTGGCTCAAGCCGCTCGAACCGCGCATTGAGGCGAGCCGCTTCTGGAACATGCTGTGCACCGTCGACATGTACGGCCTGACCGCGACCGGCGCGCGGTGATCGTCTCGCGTCGGCTGCGTTTATTATTGCCAGCCTCTTGGTCGCGGTCTGCCTAAGTCTAGCGCAATGGGCCAGTGTGGGTCTGCCTTCCACTTCACATAAACGTCACGAAGATCGTCGTACATCCCGGGAAAATCGGCGAACGTCATTGCCGCTTGCATGCTCTTTAGATATGCGGCGGTAAAATCAGGGGGAAGAGGGCGCGTGCCTGGGCCGGGCCACGTCAACAGATACACCGTTCCATTCGTCCATTCGAGCGCCAGATGATCCCGGATGTGGTCCGGCGCGAATAACGGCGAATAAGGCAGCAGATCAAAGAACGGCTTGCTGGTGTCTATGGCAAAGTGATTCAGGCCGGCCCTTTCAAGCGCTGCACGCGCGTGTGCCGGATCATCGAACATGATGACGTGCCAATCCGGCCCCATCGAGTATGAAAAGAATGTCTCGAAATTGCATCCAGGCGCCACACAGAACTGGCCGGTGATTTGCGAGGACCATACCGCAACGTCCGGCCCGGCTACTTTCACGATCGCCAGCCCCTCTTCCCAAACCGCATTCTGACCTGCATAAGCGTCCTTCATACTCGACAATCCCACCGCAAAGGAGGAATAGGCGCTCCTCTGTTGTGGGGGAATCTGCTTTACGGCCGAGGGGACAGCGGCGATCGATATCGCGCCAAGCGCCAGACCGGTCACCGCACGAGCCCATCCTGCCTCCCTGAACGCCGAGCGCACCACAACGAAAGGCAATAGCGCGAAAATTACGACCGGAAAGATGCAAAATGTATAGAGCCTGAAAATGGATCCTATCTGGTTGACGGAAAAAAAGACAAGCACTGAGGCGACAAACATGCACGTCAGCGCAGCGGTGCTTGACCTGAGACCTCCAGGTAGCGGCAGCCTGCTTGCGCCCGATCTGAGAAGCAACAGGCCGCTTGCGGCAACAATCAGAAAGGGAACGGCCCACAATGCGAAAACCGGAGCAGCCCGATCAATCCGAAAAACGGCGCTCAGCAGGCTTACAAGTTTGAATTGACTCAAATTCGGCATGGCAATCGAACCTAAATCGGGGGACGATCCCAAATCGAGTAATAGCATCAAAAATGGACTGACCCACGTCGCAAAGTGCGCCTGATCGGCATGCCGCCAGAACGTTCGAAACGGCGTCACCTCTGCAAGCCCGGTTATTGAATAATTCAGAGCGAGCATGGCTCCGACGGCTCCAGCGCCAGCGAGCAAGATCGCGAGATACATCGCGACGCATCGCCCGCGCTGCGAGACCCACGCATAGACCGTCATAAGCGAGAGAAAAACGGCGATGAGGACGAAAAACTGCGGCCTGGCCAACACAAGACCGCAATAGATCGAGATGGAAACTATCGTCCAACCCCAAGTTTGCAGCTTCTTCATGTGAAGCTGAAGCCAACTCGTCCAAACGCACCCCATGAAAAGCACGGATGTAATAACGTGCTGTTTGGCGAATTCCGCCCAGTACGCAAGTCCGATGCGCTGCTCGAAGGTCCAGATGAATCCCGCTGCCACAATGGCCGCGGTGGAAAATGCGGCGATGCGATCGTCGAATGCTCGTTTCGTCATCGCGTAAACAATGACAAGGCCGAGCACGAACATCGCTTGAGACACGGCCAGTGGACCCAGAAGATCGCTCAAAACGACGGCAAAGAAGACGTCGCCGAATCCTTTCGAAATGAAAAAATGATACCAGACCTCATTTGGCCAAATGCTTCCGGTTCGAGCTACTTCCTTGTAATACGGCAAGTAGTGGCTGAAATAATCGCCGGTGCCATTTGGATAAAGAAATTTTCCTATCGAAACCGCTAGCACCGCCGATAGCAACGCGCCGATAATCGCTGCGACAACGATTTTTTCCGTAGAATTCGTTTCGCCGTTCCAGTACCTCATGGAGGCCGTCAGCGAACTGCGCAATAATAGCACAAATCGCGGCGTTCCGATCAAAAGTGCTGCAGTCGCCAATGTGAGCAGGGCCGGCCAAGCGTAGCTTGAGAAGAATCCAATCAAAAACATTGCGAAACGAAGAACCGATGATCCAAGCAGCGCGCAGATCGCAATCTCTTCCGACGGCGCCAACGTGAGCAGCAGCCCGGTTTTCCGGGTCAGGATAAGCCCCGATTGTCCGACGCAAAATAAAATAAGAAAAAAATAGATACAGAACAGAATTCTGATGGCAAGGTGGGCGGCGTGTGGCAGCCATTTTCCATCAAAAAACAAAGTATTGTAGGGATCGTAAATCTTGAAGCCGGCCGTCAGGAGGATAAATCCAAATGGCACGAGCCATACAAGGCGTGGTTTGCGTCTGTCATCGGCTCGATCGGCAACGGCGAAACGTGGTGCGGTCCATGAAGCGATGAGGCAGGCTAACAGGACGGGCACAACTCCCCAAATAAAGTCCGTTGCCATTCATTAGAGTCCGTGCAGGGATTGCCGTGTTTCGAGCTGCGGCCAACCGGCTGGCAGGTCATCCAGCCATGCGCTATCGTTCAAGTCAAATTGGGAGCTGCCGGGGGAATGCCGATCCGATCCGTTCGTTTGTTCGCGCAGGCATGCCTTGGGGTCGTCGCTGGTGCACTTCTCGCCGTCGCAATAGCACGGATCGCATTCCCGGCCGACGGCCGGCCGACAGCAATGCCGGAAGGATTGCTTGCTTGGGATTTGCCGGGCGTCTGGCTGAAGCCGCGCGAGAAGGGATTTTACCTACTGTCCCTCATCCTGGGAGGAATTTGCAGCTATTTCGCGACCTATAGAATTTTGCCGGGGAAAGTCGCCGGCTGGTGTTTTTGGCTGGCACTCGTTCTCTCGGTGCCCTTCGGCAACCTAATTATCTCCAGGACGCTGGCGGGTGCGTCATTCCTCGTTCCGACCTTCGCGGCGATCGCTATCGGCGGCGCTCTTGCAGGGCTCACGTATCTGCACGGCCAGCCCCTTGCTGCGATCGCTCAATGCTCGAGGCCGGTGTCCGAGGATAATCCAAAACGCTGGCCATACCTCGTGATCCTCGGCGTCATGACCTTGGTCCTTGTCCCGTCTTCGTTCGAGCAGGTGGCGGCAAGAATAGGGTTGAACATTCACCCGGTCTCCTTCCTGATTGGTCCGGCCCTTTATTCCTTGGGAAACGGGCTGCTTCCCGGATTAGACTACTACACGCAATACAGCATCGGAGTTCCCTGGCTTTTTCACTTTATCATGGGACAGTCGGCGCAGCATGCGGTACTGGCCTATGTCGTTATTGTCATCGTCGCGACATGGTTGTTCTACGCACACCTGATTTTTATCCTGCAATGGCTTTATCGGTCGTGGATTGCGGCGGCCGTCGTGGCGTTCATACCGCTCATTTTAGGATTTGTTTATCCCTCCGTTTTCCCGGCGCCTTATTTTGCGCCCAGCAGCAGCATCCTGCGCTACCCGCTGTTGACACTCTGCGCGATGCTGACGGGCTATTGGGCCGAGGCTCCCGGTCGGCCGGCGCGTCTCGCATCCATCGCCGCCGCAACCGGTCTGTCCGTTTTTCTTGAGACTGAAAGCGGCATTGTCATGATGGTGGCCGCTCCGATGACGATCTTTCTCACCCAGCCATGGCGGTCCTATGTCATCCCGCCAATCATAGCGTTCGTCGCGATATCGCTCGCGGTCTTCGCGGCAATACTCTTTATTGCGTTTGGTCTGGCTACATTCCAGCCCGAGTTCGTCAGTCGCTTGTTTGACGGCGTTATCCTTTACGGCACTTCAGGTTTTGGGGGATGGCCCGCGAATTGGACTCTTGGCGAGTGGAACTGGCTCTACCATTTTGTCGCTCCCGGCGCATCGCTGGCGACGATGGCGGTCATCGTCCGTGCCGCCAATCTGCCTTCCTTCGAGAAGCGGCGCATGGCGGTGCTGGGATTTTTGGCGGCCTCCGGTCTGATGTTGCTGGCCAAATATGGGAACATGTCGCTCGCCGCAGTCTGGCAAATGAGCGCGATCGGGCCGTTCAGCGTTCTCGGATGGTGGTGCCTTGCGCTCATTCGTCGTATCGATCCCAACATGATCGTGCAAGGTAGCTATGTCGGCTTGCCGCGCGACACGCCCGAACAGACGGCCCTGCGCGGTTGGCGCCAGCGCGCCTATCCGCTGCGAAGCGTCGTCGCGGCAGGGATGATCATTCTTGCGGTGGCGTTTGTTTACTCGCCGTCTGAAGACCGCAATCCCGGTCGCTATGGCTTGCGCGCGTGGGCCAATTTTCCATCCTTGCTGAAATGGCCTTTCGCGCGCCCGAAAGGCTGCGTCCGAATGGACTGCGTGCCCAACCTTCCCGCCGCCTCCGATGTAGAATTGATAACATCCCGCACGCAGCCAGACGAGCAAGTCGCAGTCGTCTCGGACGTTTACGACTGGGCCTATCTCCTGGCGGCGCAACGGGCGCCACTCATGTTCTTCCTGCCGTCTGCGGATATTTTTACGCGCGTTCAGCTCGAAGAATCGCTGCGGCGGATCGATAGCGCCAACTACCTGTTCGTGCCCAAGGGGTCGAACGGCCAACCGGACATTTCGCTTGCCGACTTGGACAAAGCCGTCGGTCCTCTGCTTGGCACGCGGTTTCAAAAGGACGGCGAAGGCGAACGCCTGGTGGCTTGGAAACGCGTGGCCGGGCAAGACAACAGCGGGACCAGATGATGCGCCTTTTCCTAGCGGGGCTGGCGCTGTTGATA